>JAPKDI010000351.1 GCA_026421105.1 Alphaproteobacteria bacterium
AAGACCGCGCTATTGGCGATCGACATGCAGCGCGCTTGGACCGACCCAGAAGGTCCATGGTACTTCCCCGAGGCGCGGGCGGTGATCCCGCAAATTAATCGGTTGGCAGGTGCGGTGCGTAACGGCGGCGGTCGCGTTGTCTGGGTGCAGCATGTGACCGGTTTGCCTGGCACGCCGAATTACTGGGCGAACTACCTAGATCATTTTGTTTCGGAAACTCAACGCGAAGGCGCGCTTGCGGCCATTCAAGAGGGAAGTCCGTTTTGTGATCTCGATAGTGCATTGGATGTCCAGACGGCGGATATGGCGGTGGCGAAGAAACGTTACAGTGCGATGATCCGCACCTCCTCAAATCTGGAATGGATGCTACGCGAGCAAGAGATCGATACCGTTATCGTCGCTGGGGTTCAGACCAACATGTGTGTTGAGTCGACCGCGCGGGACGCGATGATGCTGGATTTCAAGGTCTTTTTTCCTCATGACGCGTCGGGTGCACGAACACCCGAAGATCATCTCGCCGGGCTGCGCACCATCGGGCAGGTCTTCGCCGATATCCGCCCCGTCGATGGCCTTATCGAACTAATCGATGCAGCCGACTAAAAAGCCTTAAAGGTCATGGTGGTAAAGGTGTCTTTGATACCCGGTACTTTTTGAACACGTTCCGTCACGAAGTGGCCTATATCGGTATCGTCGTCGAGGTGGAACTTCACCAAGAGGTCGTATTTTCCCGACGTTGAGTACAGCTCTCCAACCTCTTCGACATCATCCATGATCTTTGAGGCCACATTGTAGGCTTGGCCAGGTTCGCATTTGACCTGGATAAATATGACTTTCATGTGCTCTTCTCCGGCTCCCCTAGCTTGTGGCTGGTAGTCTATCATGGGGATGGGCGATTGTAGCAGTTGCTGGCCGGCGCTTCGACCTGAGAGGTTGCGGTTCTTAGACACTGGTGGTCGGGGACGCTGGCGGCCCATAATGTCGGCTTCACTCCGCGGGACGATCAGGAGTTTCTATGCTGCTTGGTGACATGATGGACCGCCCGCTGCTGCTGTCGGCGTTGATCGACTATGCCGCGCTATACCATGGCGGAAGAGAGATCGTTTCACGCACGCCAGAGGGGCCCATCCACCGCTACACCTATGCCGATGCTGCCCGACGCATGAAGCAATTAGCCAACGCGCTGCGGCGCCTCAAGGTTGCGGACGGCGAACGAGTAGGGACCTTAGCTTGGAACACTCATCGCCATTTCGAAATCTATTTTGCCATATCCGGCATGGGCAGTGTTTGTCACACGATTAACCCGCGTCTTTTTCCAGACCAAATCGAGTACATCGTCAATCACGCCCATGACGGTGTTCTCTTTGTAGACCTCCCGTTTGTCGCGTTGGCTGAGCAACTCGCGCCGCGCCTGCCGAACATCCGCGCCTACATAGTGATGACCGACCGCGAACACATGCCGGACACAACGCTGCCAGGCGCGCACTGTTACGAAGACCTTATTGCCAATGAGCCAGGAACTTTTGAATGGCCCGTCTTCGACGAGAACACCGCTGCAGCGCTTTGCTATACGTCTGGGACGACAGGTGATCCGAAAGGCGTTTTATACAGCCACAGGTCGACCGTGCTGCATTCGTTCGCGTCTTGTATGGGCGATGTTATCGGCGTTCGGGCCCGTGATTCGATCCTGGTGGTGGTGCCTATGTTTCATGTCAACGCGTGGGGCATCCCCTATTGCGCCGCCATGACCGGCGCGAAGCTTGTTTTTCCGGGTGCCGCTCTCGATGGAGCTAGCGTCTATGAACTGCTCGAGTCTGAGCGGGTTACGTTGAGCGCGGGCGTCCCCACGGTTTGGATGATGCTGCTCCAGCATCTGCGCGACACCGGTCAATCTTTGCCGCATCTGGATCGAGTTGTGTGCGGCGGGTCTGCAGCGCCTCGCGCAATGATTGAGGAGTTCGAGGAAGTTCACGATGTGCGACTGTTGCATGCCTGGGGCATGACGGAGATGAACCCGATTGGTGTCGTCAACAC
>JAPKDI010000352.1 GCA_026421105.1 Alphaproteobacteria bacterium
ATTGCCGATCCGCAAGGGCCGATGCACAAACCCGAACTTGCGAGCGGCAAGCGCATTGTCGTCTTTTGCGCCTCGGGCGGCCGGTCCGCGCTGGCGTCCAAGACGCTGGTCAATATGGGACTGAAGAACGTCGCCAACATGGCCGGCGGCATCGCCGCCTGGAAAGAAGCGGGCGGCATCATTGCCGCCGAGTAACCGGCTCCGCTGCGGACCCTTGACGCCTCGCGATTAGGCCTCATGCTGCGCCTCCAAAAGAGGAGGACGCCGCATGACCAAAGCTGTCGTATTGCGCGCTGCCGGTGGCCCGGAGAATTTCTCGTGGGAGGACTGGGACCCTGGCGCGCCGGGGCCTGGCAACGTCCGGGTCCGTCAAACTTTTGCGGGCCTGAATTACGTTGATACCTACCTGCGATCAGGCCAATACCCCCTCGCAAAACTGCCTGCGGTCTTGGGGCGCGAAGGGGCGGGTGTTGTCGAGACGGTGGGCGACGGCGTTACGGGGCTGAACCTCGGCGATCGCGTCGCCTATTCCAGCCATCTCGGCAGCTATGCTGAGGTTAATGTCGTCCCGGCCGACCGCCTGGTGCCGTTGCCCGACGACATCTCCGACGAAGCGGCGGCAGCGATGATGCTCAAGGGCATGACGGCGCAATATTTAGTGCGCCAAACCAAAGCGCTTGGCCCCGGCAACACGCTGCTCTATCACGCCGCAGCCGGAGGCGTCGGCCTCATTGCCTGCCAATGGGCCAAGCACCTTGGCGCCACGGTGATTGGCACCGTTGGCTCCGCGGAAAAAGCGGCACAAGCCGAGGCCCATGGCTGCGACCAGGTCATCCGCTACGATGAAGAAGACTTTCTCGAGCACGTCATGGCCCTGACCGATGGCCGCGGCGTGGACTATGTCTGCGATGCAGTTGGCGTCACCACGATTGAAAAATCAATGAAGGCGCTGGCCCATCACGGCACCCTCGCCTCTTTCGGCGCTGCGGCAGGCCCGGTTGCGCCTGAGACCTGGGGCAAGTTGCCGCCAGAGCGCTACCTCGTAAAAACAACGTTGCCGGGCTACACCAAGACGCGCGAGCAGCTGTTGGCCTGCGCCGAAGATCTCTTTGCCGTCGTGCGATCCGGTGCGGTGCGCATCGAGATTAACCAGCGCTATCCGCTTAAAGAGGCGGCCCAAGCACACACCGACCTTGAGGCCCGCAAGACCACGGGCTCAACCATTTTTGTGATTTAGGAGAAGCACCATGACCAAAGCTGTTCGCATTCATGCCTATGGCGGGCCCGAAGCGCTCGTTTATGAAGATGTTGATGTGCCCGCGCCCGGGCCGGGTGAGGTGCGCCTCAACCAAACCGTGGCCGGGGTCAATTTCCTTGATATCTATCATCGCGCCGGTACGCACTTCGCCAACCTGACACCGCCCGCCATACCGGGTGTTGAGGCGGTCGGCATCGTTGAATCTGTTGGTGAGGGTGTCACCCACCTCAAGGCCGGCGACAAGGCCGCCTACCCGCTCACCGCGGGGGGCTATGCCGAAACACGGCTGGTGCCGGGCAGCGACGTGGTCAAAGTGCCCGACGGAATTGACGACAAGGTGCTCGCCGCGACATTCATGAAGGGCCTCACCGTTGGCCACATGCTCAACGATCTGACGACTTTCAAGCCCGGTGATTTCATCTTGTGGCATGCCGCCGCGGGTGGGGTTGGCATGATTGGTTGCGAGTGGGCCAAGCACCTTGGCTTGAATGTCATCGGCACCGTCAGCACCGAAGAAAAAGCCGAACGCGCCCGCGCGGCTGGTTGTGATCACCCGATCGTTTACACCAAAGAAAACTTTGCCGATCGCGTGAACGAGATCACCGGTGGCGATCTTTGCCAGGCGGTGTTTGATGGCGTCGGCGCCGACACGTGGCTCGATTCACTGAAGTGCGTCAAACCTTACGGTGTATGTGCGGCGTTCGGTCTTGCGTCCGGGCCGCTGCCGCCGATGGGCTTTGCCGAGATCCCCAGCGAAGCGTTTGT
>JAPKDI010000353.1 GCA_026421105.1 Alphaproteobacteria bacterium
TTTTCGGACGGCGGTACATTCGACTCTACTGACGTCGCCATTCGTCATGGCGTGACGATGACTGAGGAAGGCGCAGACCTGATCGATATCGGCGGCGAGTCGACCCGACCCGGCGCCGATCCAGTGTCGTCTGAAGACCAATGCCGTCGCATTCTGCCTGTTATTGAGGGATTGGTCGGGCGCGTTCCCCTGTCGGTCGATACCCGAAGTGCAACGGTCATGCAGAAATCGCTTGAGGCGGGCGCCGCGATCATCAACGACGTGTCGGCCCTCTCTGCGGATCCCAATGCACTCGACGTCGTCGCTGCAGCTGGCTGTCCGGTTGTTCTCATGCATAGCTTGCGCGCACCGAAGACGATGCAGGTGGCGCCTCACTACCGGGATGTCAGGCTCGATATCGTGGATTATCTCGATTCCCGGATCAGGGCATGCGTCAGCGGCGGTATCACGCGGGACAAGATCATCATCGACCCCGGCATCGGTTTTGGACAAGACGATGAGCATATCGCGCTCCTCATTCGCGATCTGGCGGTCTTGCACGGGTTGGGTTGTCTCTTGATGCTCGGCGCCTCTCGCAAGAGCTTTATTGGGCGCGTGGACCGACCAGGTCCGGCCGCAGGCCGACTCGGAGGTTCGGTGGCGGCTGCGATCCTCGGGCTTGCCCGCGGGGTCCAATTTCTTCGGGTTCACGACGTTGCCCAAACCCGCCAGGCCGTCGCAATTTGGGCGCATGCGGAGGGCCGTTGAAACACTTCGCAGGAAGTATTGAAGGGCCGTTGCGGAAGACTTCGCGGCCCGGATGTGATCCGATGGGCCAACCAATTGGGGCGAAAGCACCATGACGCGAAAATACTTCGGGACCGACGGAATCCGCGGGACCGCCAACGAAGACCCAATGACGGCCGAAACGGCGCTCAAGATCGGCATGGCCGCTGGTCGCGAGTTCTATCGCGGCGACCATCGCCATCGCGTGCTGATCGGCAAGGATACGCGGCTCTCTGGTTACATGCTCGAACCGGCGCTAACCGCTGGTTTCACCTCGGTTGGCATGGACGTAATCTTGGTTGGTCCAATGCCAACACCAGCGGTCGCAATGCTGACACGCAGCCTGCGCGCGGACCTTGGTGTCATGCTCTCTGCGTCTCATAACCCGTTCGAAGATAACGGAGTCAAACTCTTCGGGCCGGATGGCTTCAAGTTGTCAGACGATGACGAAACCCGGATCGAACAACGACTCGAGGCCGGGCCCGATCTCGTCAAGTCCGAGCGCCTCGGGCGCGCTCAGCGTCTTGAGGACGCCGGAGGTCGGTATATCGAGTTCATCAAAAGGACCTACGCAAGCGAACGGACGCTCGACAGCCTCAAAATCGTTATCGATTGTGCGAACGGTGCCGCCTACAAGGTGGCTCCAACCGTTCTTTGGGAATTGGGTGCCGAGGTCATCCCGATTGGGGTTAGTCCGGACGGGACCAATATTAACGAAAGATGTGGATCGACCTCCCCAACCGCACTGTCTGAGCAAGTCGTTGCCCACGGTGCCGACATTGGCATCGCGCTCGACGGTGACGCGGATCGGTTGGTTATTGCCGATGAAACCGGGCGCGTGCTCGATGGCGATCAGGTGATGGCCATGATCGCGCAACGATGGCACAAAACCGGCCGGCTGCGCGGTGGTGCTGTGGTCGCCACAGTCATGTCCAATCTTGGGCTTGAATTGTTCCTACGTGAGCGCGGCTTGGAACTGCACCGCGTCAAAGTTGGAGATCGGTACGTTCTCGAGCACATGCGCGCCAACGGGCTCAACCTAGGTGGCGAACAGTCCGGACATATCATCATCTCGGATCACGCAACGACGGGTGATGGGCTTCTCGCGGCACTCCAGGTGCTTGCGTTGGTGACGGACGAAGGACGACCGGTGAGCGAAGTTGGTCGCCTCTTCGAACCGGTCCCACAATTGTTGAAGAACATACGTGTGACCGGCGATGTCTCACTGGAGTGCGACGGGGTGCAAAGTGC
>JAPKDI010000354.1 GCA_026421105.1 Alphaproteobacteria bacterium
TCAAATTGCGTTCGGCGAGGTGGTTGATCCAGCGCGGATGGGCGCTGACAAATATTTGAGCGGGCGCTCCCCGAATGATTTGCTGGGCCAATGCTGATGTCGCGGCGCCCGATACCGTTACGGTCGTACCAGTTCTTTCAGTGAACGATGCGCTCGCTGCCCGGATGGCCGGCGCGGCGCTCGCTGCTGCGAACACCAGAACGGAATCTGCCCTCGCGTGGCTCGCTGTCACGCTCAGGAGAGTGCCCAGCATCGCCGCCCAGCCAAACCGAGGAACCATCAACATTGAGCGTAATATACCGATATATATAACGCTTTGCACAACGGTGAGGCCGCCGGCGCGGCCCCGCCTTGCTATCGGTTAGGTCCAGGTCTTGCGGGCGGGAGACTTAATCTCGATTTGAACGCATTCTTCGAGAGCCTCGGAGAAATGTGGCACGCCCGGCGGATGCCGCCAGACGTCGCCCGGGCCGGCGATGAATTCCTTGTCGCCAATCTGCATTTTGAGTTTGCCCGACAGCAAGGTTGCCACTGACTCATGGTCGTCATGCTGATGAATGGGATCGATGAGGCCCTTACCGCGCCATGCGCGTAGAACCAGCATGTTCTCAGTTACCATCAGTACCGTGACGCTGAGTTCTCCTTGTTCTTCGGCGCCTTCGACAGCGTGAATCTCTTCCTCGTGCATATCCTTTGCAGCGCGATAGAGCACGTCCATCGGCGTCATCATACGATCAGAGGGTTCGTTCATGGTATTCTCCATTAGGTGGCAGGTTGGATTACGCCGCCCGGTCGTCCGGGTCGAAATAGTGGATCTCATAAACGGTACACCCGTTGTCGCTAGCGACAGGGCCATGCGGTGATCCGGGCGGACGTACCGCGTAGGTCAGCGCCTTGAAGGTCTCGCCGCCTTTGCCGTTGGCGTCGTTGCCGACACGAAGATCGCCTTCGAAGAGAAGCACTTCTTCCCAATACTCGTGCACGAAGGGATCGATTGTGTAAGTGCCAGGCGCAATCGTTAGCACGCGGGTGCGGCTACCCGTCTTATTTTTTTCATCGAGTGAGCCCGACAGGATCTTTTGCTTGATCCCCTCAGGGTACCCCTCGGGCGTCTCCCACCCGGTACTCATGTCGAGTTCGTAGAATTCGCGATGCTCTTTCGGGATCATACGTTTCGTCCTCCCATTGTTTTGCTGCAGTCTAGGGTCAGATTAGGGTTCTCACCAGCAACATGCTGCCGAGCGTGATCTGTCAGGCGTTCTCGCCATAAAGTGCCTTCGGATCGGTTTCGATATCGGCGATCTCGATGAACTCGCCGTTGCGCACCGCACGATAGAAGCAATTGCGCCGTCCGGTGTGGCAGGCAACGCCGGTCTGGTCTATCAGCACCAGAATCGTGTCGCCGTCACAATCGACGCGAAGTTCCTTGAGCGCCTGAATTTGGCCCGACGTCTCGCCCTTTTTCCAAAGCGCCCCGCGCGAACGCGACCAATAGCAAACGCGGCCCGAGGTCAGCGACTCGCGGATCGCATCGACATTCATCCACGCCATCATCAGGACTTCGCCGGTGTCGTGCTGTTGCGCAATCGCGGGAACAAGGCCGTTCGAGTCGAATTTCATTTTTCTAAGGAGTTGGTCTACGGCGGCGTCGGTCATGGTATTACTCAACCTCTCTAGGTTGCCGTCGACCATACGCCGGGTCTCCTGGCAGCTCCAAATAGAAGGCGGTTCGAATCATCGGCTGCGCCACAAACCTCGGTACTGCAGGTTTGATGGGAGACCAGTGAGATGAAAGACTAGCGCAAATACATAGCTAGGAATTTGAGAACCGCCTGCCACCCCTGGAAATGGGCGGCGGTAACGCCCTGAGCCGTGCCTCCAAAACGCGCCGAGTTCAGGGTGGTGGGAATAATAGCACTTCCAGAGAGCATCGCGCTGGCCTCGGGGTAGACAATTTGACTGATTCGGTCGGCCCGCTCGGGGCCCAAGCGGGAAGCTACATCGCGGCGTTAAGGC
>JAPKDI010000025.1 GCA_026421105.1 Alphaproteobacteria bacterium
GGGATCGCCTTCTGCGAAGTCTCATGAAACAAGATCATCGACGTGATGAGGTCGAAACTCTCGTCCGGGTAATCTGTACTCTCGGCATTCTGTTGCGAGAAATGGACTGCTTTGCCAAGCGACTCGGCCCGGGCGTGGGCATAACGCACCATCGGCGCGCCAAGGTCACAGCCGTGGAGTTTGGCTTTTGGAAATGCCTCGGCTAATCCCAATGTCTGATGTCCCACGCCACAGCCAAGATCCAAAATTCGCGAAGGTTTGAACAGGGGCAGCTTCTCGTGAAAGTAGTCACCGACCGTCACCCCTACATCGTCGGTCATCGGCCCTTGGCCGCCCATTCCGTATTGGTAGGCGCCGATGTCATAGAGGGCGCCCGCAAAAACATCGTCCTGTGCGGATTCGACGTGATAGCCACCGGGCTGGCAGTGAATGTGTATTTCGCTGTTGTAGCGGGGGATCTTGAGCGCCGGGTTGAGGCGAAGTGACCCCTTCGTTTTTCGGGCCGCGGTCGATTTAGCTCTTTTTGTCAGGTTGTCGCGCTGGCGTCCCGCGCGTTCCCCAAGGCCCTCCCACATCAGTTCCTGGCCAGAGCGATTCAACGAGCTCCACGTTTGCCAAAATGGGTCGTTGCGCATCACACGCGAGACATCGCGAGGTGATTTTGGCGCGTGACCGTTAGCCTTCTGGAAGGCCGGTTTCCCGCGGGAGTCAAAAGCTCGCTTGTTACCCGGTCCAAGGTCGGTCAAGACGTGGACCTTAAAGCTGGTCACGAAGTCTAACCGCGCTGCCTCATCGTGGGTTTCATCCGGCAAAACACCGTGCTGCGCCTGCCCCCTCATGGACCTTCTCCTAAAAACCGCTGGGGCTTCAGTCTAACACCACGGATCGCGCCGCCGCACGATCTCGTGGAATGGCGCGGGATGTGGTCGAAAGGCGCCAGTTATTATGGCTCCGTGCCCTCACCATCTTTTCGCATGGGTGGGATTCCTCTACCTTGCGGGCCGGTTCGCATTCTTGAATATGAGGCAACAATAATGAAGAACGCTCAGGATCCCGTGGTGATCGTCGGACTGGCGCGCACCCCCATCGGCAATTTTCAAGGCGCTCTATCAGCGGTGGGCGGGCCGAAACTGGGTGGTGCAGCCATTGAGGCGGCGCTAAGCCAGGCTGGTGTTGCGCCCGAGTCCGTGGACGACGTCATTATGGGCTGTGTGCTTCCCGCAGGCATGGGCCAGGCACCGGCGCGTCAAGCGGCACTCGCCGGCGGAATTCCCATCAGCGTTGGAGCGACGACCATCAATAAGATGTGCGGCTCGGGGATGCGGGCGACGATGATGGCGGCCGATCAACTCGCCGCAGGGTCCGCATCGATCATGGTAGCCGGCGGTCTCGAAAGCATGTCGAACACGCCCTATCTCTTGGACAAGGCACGCGGTGGCTATCGTCTCGGTAACGGTAAGATCTACGACCACATGTTCATAGACGGGCTGGAAGACATCATCGATCAGCCCGGCAAATTGATGGGCTCGTTCGCTGAGGACACGGCGGAGAGGTATCAATTTACCCGCGAGCAACAAGATACGTTCGCGTTGACCTCGCTCGAACGCGCCAAGACGGCGAACGAAGACGGGTCGTTCAGTGATGAAATTGTTCCCGTTACGGTGAAAAGCCGGTCTGGCGAAACGATCGTCAGGCGAGATGAATTGCCATTTACCGCGAAGATCGAGAAGATTCCGCAATTGAAGCCGGCATTTCGTGAGGGCGGTACGGTAACCGCAGCTAACTCCTCCGCGATTTCAGATGGTGCTGCTGCGATGGTTTTGATGCGCGAGTCCGAGGCGGAGAGGCGGGGCCTGACGCCGCTTGCGCGGATCGTCGACTACACGACGCACAGTCAAGAATCGTCGTGGTTCACCACCGCCCCGATTGGCGCCATCAATAAGCTGTTCGAGAAGACCGGGTGGTCTCGCGACGACGTCGACCTCTTTGAGGTTAACGAGGCATTCGCTGTTGTTACTATGGCCGCGATGAAAGATATCGGCATCGATCATGACCGCATGAACATTCACGGTGGGGCTTGTGCGCTGGGGCATCCGGTCGGCGCGTCGGGCGCACGGATCATCGCGACGCTTTACCACGCTCTAGCGAAAAATGGCCTAAACCGCGGCGTCGCGAGTCTTTGTATCGGTGGGGGCGAAGCCACAGCTATCGGAATCGAACGAATCGCAGCGTAATACGGCACCTCCCCTATGACCATTGAACCGATCACCTTCTACCCGGCGTTCGGATCGCCGTACTCCTATGTCGCGGCCCAGCTCATCGATGAAATCGGAGTGCGTCATGGTCGCACCGTGCTCTGGCGGCCGGTCCGTCTGGGCACTGTGTTGTCTCGCCAGGGCGATGGCACACGACCCTCTATCCCAGACGAGAAGTTGGCGTATTGGCGGCACGACGTGGAGCGAATCTGTGGTTTGCGCGGCCTGCCGTTTGCCCGACCCGAGGGTGCCGCGCCGCCGTTTGACTGCGACGAGTTGTACGCAGCTTGTTACGCGCTGGCGGATGGTAACGAGGCTCAACTCCGGACGATAACGCTAGCGGTTTTGTCAGTCATTTGGGCCCAAGCTAAGGCACTCAAGACGTTGGACGCGGTTGTGTCTGGGTTGCATCGCTTTAATCTCTCCAGTGCGGTTGTGAAGCGGTATGCGACCAGCGATGAAGGTCAGGCACTGCACGACCTGGCGATCACAAGCGCATTGGCGGTCGGCATGATCGGTGCCCCGTGGATTTCAGTGGGCACCGAGTCGTTCTGGGGGCATGACCGGCTTTCTTATCTCGACCAATGGCTCGGTACGGACGTCGTGCCGCTGAGGTAGTTTGGGGCATTGCGGCATGGTGTGGCGAGCCATCGAGGCTTGGCCTAGACTGTGGCCATGCCACAAACCATTGATTTCTATTTCGATTTTGCGTCCCCCTACGGGTATCTCGCCGGTGTCCAAATTGATGCCTGGGCCAAAGATCGCGACTGCAACGTTGTCTGGCGTCCCATCATGCTTGGGGCCGCATTCAAGGCAGTTGGCACCGGCCCTCTCCTCAGCTATCCGATCAAAGGGGCGTACGCGACATTGGATATCGCGCGAACGGCGCGCGCGTTGGGCGTCGCTTGCTTAATTCCTGAAGGTTTTCCGCACAACACACTCGCTGCGGCGCGGGGCTTCTACTGGCTCGCAGACCAAGACGACAAGACGGCACGAAATTTTGCGCGTGCGTTCTACAACGGCTATTTTGGTGAAGGCCGAGACATCAGTTCGGCCGAAGCGACGACCGGCATTGCAGTGGGTATCGGGGTTGACCGGGAATCGTTCCTCGCTGCTTTACAGAACCCGGCGATCAAAGAACGTTTGAAGGAAGAAACCGCCGCTGCTTTAGAACGAGGCGTTTTTGGTTCACCCTTCTTTTTTGTTGGCGACGAGCCATTCTGGGGGTCGGATCGCCTCGATCAAATGGCTCGGTGGCTGGAGACGGGTGGCTGGTAGCCTCATGAGCATTCTCGAAACCGCATTCAAGCGAAAAGACGGCCCGTTTCTCGCGAACGCGGCCCACATGCAGGGACTAGTCAATGACCTTCGGCAGGTGACGGCGGCGATCGCTGAGGGTGGCGGTGTGCGGTCCCAAACGCGGCACGTCGCGCGCGGCAAGATGCCAGTACGCGATCGAGTGGCGACGCTGTGCGATTCCGGCGCGCCTTTCCTCGAGCTCTCGGCTCTTGCGGCGCAGGGCGTTTACGAAGAAAGCGTTCCCGCAGCGGGGATCATCACTGGCATCGGCCGCATCATGGGGCAGGAGTGCATGATCGTAGCGAACGACGCGACGGTCAAAGGCGGCACCTACTATCCGCTGACGGTAAAGAAGCATCTGAGGGCTCAGCAAATCGCTCTGGAGAACCATCTCCCGTGCGTCTACCTCGTTGACTCCGGCGGCGCCAATCTCCCCAACCAAGACGAGGTCTTTCCAGATAGGGAACACTTCGGACGTATCTTCTTCAACCAGGCGCGCATGTCGTCGTTGGGTATTCCGCAGATCGCTGCGGTGATGGGGTCGTGCACTGCTGGTGGTGCGTATGTTCCTGCGATGGCAGACGAAAGCATCATCGTTAAAGGGACCGGCACGATATTTCTTGGAGGGCCGCCACTCGTTAAAGCTGCCACCGGCGAAATTGTCACCGCAGAAGACTTGGGCGGCGCCGACGTTCACGCCCGGCAGTCGGGGGTCGCCGATCACTACGCTGAAAACGATGGCCACGCCCTCGGGATCGTGCGTCGAATTGTTTCCAATCTGAACCGCCAGAAGAATCCGCCGGTGACGATGCGCGAGACGCGCGAACCAACTTTTGACGCGCAAGAGCTTTACGGGGTCGTCCCGGCTGATCCGCACACCATGTTCGACGTTCGCGAGGTCATTGCGAGGGTCGTCGATGGCAGTGAATTCGACGAATTCAAACCTTTGTACGGAGAGACTTTGGTTGCGGGCTTTGCCCACCTATATGGTCACCCTGTCGGCATTCTCGGCAACAACGGCATCTTGTTTTCGGAATCGGCCCTAAAGGGCTCGCACTTTATCGAGCTGTGTTGCCAACGTGGCATTCCGCTCATCTTTCTTCAGAACATCACGGGCTTCATGGTCGGCCGCCAGTACGAGGCCGGTGGCATTGCCAAAGACGGCGCCAAGATGGTGATGGCCGTAGCCAACGCGCAGGTGCCCAAGCTCACTTTGGTGATTGGCGGGTCCTTTGGCGCCGGCAACTACGGGATGTGCGGTCGGGCCTATGACCCTCGGTTTCTCTGGATGTGGCCGAACGCGCGGATCTCGGTGATGGGCGGCCCTCAGGCTGCCAGCGTTCTCACCCAAGTGCGCCGCGACTCGCAAGAGGCGAGGGGGGAAGCGGTCGACGCGGAGGAGGAAGCGGCCTTTGCCGAGGACATCCGTGCGCAGTACGAGACCCAAGGCCATCCCTACTATGCAAGTGCGCGGCTGTGGGACGATGGCGTGATCGACCCGGCGGATACCCGCATGGTCCTGGGTCTATCATTATCGGCTGCTATGAACGCGCCGATTGAGGACACCAAGTTTGGCGTGTTTCGGATGTAAGTGATGGGATCAGACCATCTTCTCGTCAAAATAGCACCGAACGGCTCGGCGACGATCACCTTCAATCGGCCGGACCGACACAACGCGTTTGATGACGCGATGATCAAGGACCTCGACGCTGCACTTCACGAGGTTGGCAGCAATGAGGCGGTACGTGTTCTGGTACTCGCCGGTCGCGGCAAATCATTTAGCGCGGGCGCAGATCTCAACTACATGAAACGTGCGGCGCAGTTCTCGAAAGCCGAGAACATTGCAGATGCGATGTGCCTTGGCCGGATGCTTCTGACATTGCGGACGATGCCCGTTCCCACGATTGCTCTGGTCCAAGGCGCCGCATTCGGCGGCGGAGTTGGGTTGGTGGCGGCGTGCGACGTTGTTCTCGCTGCAACTTCGGCACAGTTCGCTCTGACTGAGGTGAAGTTGGGCCTTGTTCCCGCGATGATCTCGCCCTTTGTTATTGATGCTATCGGCGCGCGGCAGGCGCGGCGCTATTTCCAGACCGCGGAACGCTTCGATGCCGCTCAAGCCAAGCTGATCGGTCTCGTGCATGAGGTTGTTGATGAGGAAGAGCTTTGCGAGCGCCGAGACGACATCATTCATGACATTTTTCATGGCGGTCCGGAGGCGGTCCGCCTAGCCAAGAGCCTTGTGACTGATGTTTCCGGATTCGCGATCGATGCCGCCCTGCTGCAAGATCTAGCGGGTCGGATTGCCGGTCGACGCGCTACACCGGAGGGGATTGAAGGGATCACAGCCTTTCTTGAGCGCCGCCTACCGGCTTGGCAGTTGTAGTAGGGCGCCTGCATGTTTGAGTCACTCCTCATCGCCAATCGGGGCGAAATTGCTTGCCGGATCATTGGTACGGCCAGACGTCTCGGGATGCGCACAATCGCGGTGCACTCCGAAGCTGAAATCGGTGCGCGGCATGTTCGCCTGGCGGATGAATCTCATTGCATCGGACCCGCTCCTGCGTCGGACAGTTATTTATGCGGGGATACGATTATAGAGGCCGCATTGCGGGCCGGTGCGAACGCGATCCATCCTGGATATGGGTTCCTTTCGGAAAACGCTGAATTTGCCCAAGCCTGTGATGAGGCGGGCCTGATCTTTGTTGGCCCGAGCCCCGAGGCAATCCGGAGTATGGGCTCGAAGCGGGTCGCCAAAGATCTTATGCAGGCTGCTGGTGTCCCAGTGACGCCTGGCTACCGTGGCGACGACCAATCAGTCGAGACATTCTTGAGGCAGGCGCAGGCTCTGGGCTATCCGATCATGCTAAAGCCCGCGCTGGGTGGCGGCGGGAAGGGGATGCGCCAGGTCAACGAAGCGAGCGATTTGCCGGATGCTTTGGCGTCCGCGCAACGTGAAGCGCAAGCCGCTTTTGGTGACGCAGAGATCCTCGCTGAGAAATACGTCGTGGCACCGCGGCATATTGAAGTGCAGGTCTTTGGTGATAACCAGGGGAACGTCGTTCACCTCTTGGAGCGAGACTGTACGCTGCAGCGCCGACACCAAAAAATCATTGAAGAAGCACCGGCGGCGTTCCTTTCGGACGCGGTTCTAGACTCACTGCGCGGGGCAGCCGTGCGTGCCGCAACGACCGTCCAATACGCCGGTGCGGGCACGGTCGAGTTCTTAGTCGAAGAAACTGGCGATTTCTATTTCATGGAGATGAACACGCGCCTGCAGGTCGAGCATCCGGTTACGGAGGCGATCACCGGCCTGGACTTGGTGGAGTGGCAACTCAGGGTAGCTGCCGGCGAACCCCTTCCTCTAACTCAATCCGACATCCGAACAGATGGTCACGCGATCGAGGCACGGGTCTATGCCGAATCGCCACATGCGGGTTTCCTACCCGCGCCGGGGCGCATTTTGGGCCTGACGTTGCAAGAGGGGCCGGACCGTCGGGTTGACCGCGGTGTAGACCGATATGACGAGGTAACGCCGTTCTATGATCCGATGATCGCCAAGATTGTGGCCCGTGGCCGCGATCGAGAGGTCGCGCGGAAGAATTTGCTCGAGGCGGTTCTGTCAGCGCGGGTTGATGGTCCCGAAACCAATTTGGCTTTCTTGGCGGCGTTGTTGGTGATGCCGGAATTCAAGGCCGGGACCCTCGACGTTCAACTGGTCGATCGTGCCCTCGACAGGCTCGTTGCCGGAGATACTGCTCCTGGTCCCGAGTCGGTCGCGGCGGCGGCCCTGGCCTGGTCGCGGTCCCTTGCGTCTGGTGGTGTGACGAGCGATCCGTGGAGCGATGTACGTGGATGGCAGCCAAACCTACCGTCGCGCCTGATATTCCATGTCGAATCGCCTGACGGTCCTTTGCCGGTTTTTCTAAACGGCGTTGAGCCAACTCAGTTTTCCTGGGCCGATCATACTCTGTTACTTGATGGGGTGAGGGTTGATGGCCACGTCGTCGCTTTCCTCGTAGCGGGCCAACGGCAGGAAATGATCGTCGTCCAGGGGGCCAGTGACTTTCACGTCATTACCGAGGTTGGCGTTAATCGAATCAAAGTAGGTGACCCGTTCGCGGCCGTCACTGACGGCGCTGGTTCAGAGACAACGGCCGTTACACCGATGCCCGGCAAACTGACGCAGGTCTTCGTCTCGGTCGGCCAGGCCGTTGTGGCTGGGGAGCGTTTGGCAATCGTCGAGGCGATGAAAATGGAACACGTCCTAAGCGCCGCTCGCGATTCTGTCGTTGCTCAAGTCAGCGGCGCGCCGGGCGATTTCATTGAAGAAGGGACCGTGATCGTCGCCTTCGAGAAAGTCTTGGACTAGTAGTCGGTCAACAGCGGGCCATACCCGCCGATCTTGTCCTCAACACCGTTCTCGCGGAGAGCATGCCAATAACAAGCGGTATTGATCGCGACGACTGGCTTTTTCAGCCAATGCCACGCCTCGCCTGCCAACCGGGCGTTCGCGAGGCCGGTGCCCACCTGGACGATGGCGTCAGGATTGCTGGCGTTCACTCTTAACGTGGCGGCGCGCATTGTGTCAGCGCCAACGTGGCAGATCTCGGCCGGCATGTTGACGTTGAAGCTGTGGAGGTCAGTGATGTCATAGCCGGCCTCACTAAAGAAGCGGCGCACCCGTTCATCTCCAAGTGGTTTGTGCGGCGTAATCAACGCAATTTTTTTAATGCCTCCGACCTTCTTCAACGCGGCAAGAATGGCGTTATTGCCCATCGATATCTTGGTGGAGAACTTCTTTTCGAGCCGCTCCAGCATATCAAGGCTGCCCTGCAGGCCCTCCCAAAACGCCTCCAACGAAAGTGCGTTGACGATGTAGTCAGGGTGGCAGGTCATCACACGCTCGATCGATTCATCAATGCCAGCACGCATTCGCTCGATATGGGCAATAAAGTCGTTGTCGCTGCCGAGCTTTACGTCAGGGATTGCGATACGGGACACGTGATTGGTGACCCCCGCCGGTTGCATCGCCGCGAACTCGGGCTGAACAACGGTGTTCGTTGATGGAACAATCACACCGATCTTTAGTCGGTGGCCAAGTGAGTCAGGCATTCGGTTTCCTCAGTAAGAAGGTTTCGGGCGTGAACCCTGATTGTCGTGCCCCTATTGGATGGATCGAGCGCGCTCGACCGACTTGAACATCGCTGTACGCAGCAAGAACTCGCGCGCCGCTTGCGGGTTGGCTGCCGTCTTGCGCCATTCCTGCTGTCGCCGCGTGCGCGCCTCTGGATCGCGCTCCTCAAGGTCGCGCTTGTTTTGCGCCGTTTGGGCGAGGAGGTATTCCTCGGCCACGGTACGGCGTTGCCGGTCGTAAAGGTCAAAAATGTCCTCTTTTGCGTCGCCGCGGTAAACCGCGCTGATCTTTTCCGCGAGGTTAAGGGCGTCATGAATTCCGAAGTTGAGGCCCATGCCGCCCAGCGGATTGTTGATATGGGCTGCATCCCCGGCCAGAAAAATATTTCCCTTCGCGAAGCGCCCGGCGATGCGTTGATGAACTGGATAGAGGTTTTTATGCAGGACCGGGAACGTTCCACCGTCTGGGTGTGGCAGAACGGCCTGAATGCGGCGCTGGCATGCGTCGTCATCAAATGCAGTCGCTTCATCGACGTCGGCCTCGACGGGCGAAACCACACGCCAGTGACCCGGCGGTCCGTCTGCGGGCACTTTAAACATCGAGTACCAACGATCCGGGTCGGCGATGTAGCAGGTGCCGCCAAATCCGTGTCCGGTGTAGTCGAAGGGTGTGGTCAGGACTAGGAAGCGCTCCTCGAACGTCCGTCCTTCGAAACTGACGCCCATCGCGTGCCTCACCGGGCTCTTGCCGCCGTCGCAGCCAATGAGGTAGCGCCCGACAACGTCTTCGGGGCCCTCAGGGCCGTCGGCCGTCACCACGACCCCATTTTCATCCTGGCGGGCCGAGGCGACAGTGTTCCTTTTTCGGATTTCGCACCCGTCCATCTTTTCGACCTTGCTCAACAGCATGCGGGCGTATTTGTGCTGCTCGCAGTGGAGCCGGAACGGGTATCGAGTGATGTCGGCCAAAGCCGAAAGGTCAAACTCTGCGACAAGGCCTTCCTTAAGATCGCGAAACTGCCACTTGGCAACCTCAAGACCCATACCGTGGACCTCGTCGGCCACTTCCAGGCTTTCCAGCAACTCCATCGTCGGTGGATGAAACGTGGATGCTCGAGGATCGGTTGGCAGGTCGGCGTATGATTCAAGCAAAATCACCGGTATGCCCTGACGAAGCAGGGCATAGGTAGCCGTCAGACCGACGGGCCCTGCGCCGGCGATGACGACTCGATCCCTCTTATCCACTCTCTTGGTCAATGTACCCTCTCGTTCGGTGGAGATTATGAAGGAATGGCGAGCCCGCTCTACATGCGATCCGGGCTTGCCCACTGCGCGCGCATGGGTAACCTTGGCCTCGATGCCGTTGAATATCTTGAAGCTCTGCGTCGGGATCGACGAGGTTGAGCAACTCCGCTCTGTTCAGGCGAGCCGCCTGCAAGAGCAGGGCACGCTGTGCCATTTTACGCGACATCGCCCACGTCGTGCGGATGAGATCATTGGCAAGGGATCGCTCTATTGGGTGATCCGGGGGTACGTCCAGGTTCGGCAGATGATCATCACGATTGAGTCGGTTCGTCACGAGGAAGGCAAACGATGTGCTCTGCTATTGGACCCTCAGCTAGTTCTTACAGAGCATCAGCCGCGTCGGCCCCATCAAGGATGGCGCTATCTCGACGCCGTTGATTCTCCCCTGGACCTTCCCGCCGAGAATGCGACCGGTCCAGAGAACTTGCCAGCACCCTTGGTGCGAACTCTGAAGGAGATTGGAGCCTGGTAGTTAGAAGCGATAGCCGAAGATTGTGCCGAAGAAATATTGTCCGTCGGACTGGGAAATGGGGCTGTCCGCCGCGTCGCCAATCAACAGCGTGCCGCGGATCACGCCAGAAATAAAGGTACGATCAGTGAAGTTGCGGACTATTGTTGCGTACCCAGCAATGTCAGAGAATCCTCCGCCATCCGAAGCAAAAACCGGTCGTGAGGTGCCGACGACAGTCGAGTCGAAGTAGGACTTCATGTAGTCCTTGCTCGCGTAGTGCGTCGTG
>JAPKDI010000355.1 GCA_026421105.1 Alphaproteobacteria bacterium
GTGGGTGCGCGTTTATTTCATTCGGCACGCCATGCGTAGCCCAACGCGTATGCCCGATACCGATGTCCCCAGACAATGCAGATTCATTTAATCGCGCGGCTAGTTCGCCGATCTTGCCTTTCGCCCGACGCCGGTCGAGCGATCCATTTACAACCGTCGCAATCCCGGCTGAATCATAACCACGATATTCCAGGCGACGTAGGCCCTCCAGGACGCGCCCAGCAACATCCCCGCTACCAACAACTCCGACGATCCCGCACATCAGTCTTTTTTCTCCGCGCGTGCACGTTTCTTGTTCGACCAGCCATCGTGAGTAGCTTCAATACCCCGGGTGTCGGTGACCCGCAGTGCATCGTCAGCGACGTCTTTTCGAACGACAGTCCCCGCCCCAATCGTTGCACCACGCCCAACCTTCACCGGTGCGACCAAAACAACATTGGAGCCGATGGACGCATCTGCCCCGATTTCGGTTTGCGCTTTGCGGAACCCATCATAGTTGGCCGTGATTGTACCGGCGCCGATGTTGGCATTCTCGCCGACCGTTGCGTCGCCGATATAGGTCAGATGACTGACCTTTGCGCCGCGGTGGATTTGCGACTTCTTTACTTCAACGAAATTGCCGATCTTTGCTTGGGCACCGATATCAGCTCCTGGCCGCAACCGCGCAAAGGGGCCCACCGTCGCACCATCACGAACGACGCATCCCTCAAGATGACTGAACGCTTTTATCGAAACACCGTCGCCGATCTTGACCCCCGGCCCCAAGAAAACGTTCGGCTCCACAATGACATCCTGCCCGATCTCGGTGTCAAAACTGAACCACACGGTTTCCGGGTCAATAAGCGTGGCCCCACCCGCCAACGCCGCTCGACGAGCCTTGGCCTGAAAGCCAGCTTCCGCCCGCGCGAGATCTTCACGCGTGTCGATCCCAACAAGTTCATCGGGATCGCCTTCAACCACTGTGCATTGAGCACCATCCTGACGCGCGAGTCCCACGATATCCGTGAGGTAATACTCGCCTTTTGCGTTGTCGTTGCCCAAGCAAGCCAAGAGCGTCGCTAACGTTGTGGCATCGGCAGCGACAGCGCCGGAGTTGCAAAGGTTGATGGCTCGTGTCGCCTCGTCGGCATCCCAGTATTCGACAATCCGCTCGAGTTGCCCTGCATCATTAACAACAAGACGACCGTACTGGGCGGGATCAGTCGGACGAAAGCCCAGAACAACGAGTGATGGCGCGTCAGCGCCGCGCCGCGCCGCAATGAGTCGCTCCAGCGTCGTCGTGGAAATGAGCGGATCGGCCCCAAACAAAATAAGAATTGTCCCGTCAAATCCCTCAAGGGAGGCCATTGCGCATTGCGCCGCGTGCCCCGTCCCGAGCGCTTGCTCTTGAACCGCAATATCTGCCTTCCCCAAAGCGCCGGTCACGTCGGACATGTCGGGACTGACGACAACAACGACACGATCGATGCCCGCGCTGGCGACGGTGGATAGAAGATGATTCACCATGGGTCGTCCACCAATGGGGTGCATCACTTTTGGCAGCGAGGAACGCATCCTCGTTCCCTTGCCTGCGGCTAGAATTATGGCGGCGACTGACTGGGAGTCCATTTGGGTTTGGCTCATGGCGTTGGACGGCAGGACGAGGCCACACGCCCTCGACAAGCCCCAAGTAACTAAATCTTACCGGATTTTGCAACCGGTTGGCCGACGCGAACGGCCGTTCCTTGACTTGATCTTCAAGCGAACCTATTACGGCCATCGGCGGGCGCGTAGCTCAGTGGTAGAGCACTACGTTCACATCGTAGGGGTCGTTGGTTCGATACCATCCGCGCCCACCACATTTTTCCCAGTGTAACCAGATACTTAGAGGGCCGCCTCTGCTTTAATTTTTTTCTGTTGTCACAACTTTGGCACAGGAGCCGCAAGGCATGGCAACTCTTCGCAAGCGGGGTAAGAAGTGGCAGGTCCAAATCCGCCGCCACAACTGTCCCACCGTCTCCCAAACATTCT
>JAPKDI010000356.1 GCA_026421105.1 Alphaproteobacteria bacterium
AGGAGAGGCTCCGCCTCCTCAAGAAAATCGATCACCTCGACTGCAGCGTGGAGCTCTAAGCGTTTACCGACGTCGCTGCGTACGGCGCGCCCTTCTCGCTCGGCGCGCCATAGTATGGAGAGCGCGACCGTCTCGACGGTTGGAACCCGCGTTGTCCCATCGCAAACGGCGCACAGTTCGGTGAAACGCTTGTGGACGGAATCGCGCGTTCGCTTGCGCGTCATTTCGAGCAAACCGAACTCGGAGATAGTTCCCAGCCGAACCGGCGCCTTGTCCCTGACCAAGCCTTCTTGAAGGGTTGCGATCACTTGTTCCTGGTGAGTCGTGTCATCCATATGAATGAAGTCGATCACGATCAGGCCGCCGATATCACGAATCCGCAGTTGTCGCGCAATGACAGTTGCGGCTTCGAGGTTCGTGGCCAGAGCCGTTTCGCTGTGCGTGCCGGCCTGGGTGAACCGGCCCGAATTGACGTCGACAGAGGTCAAAGCCTCGGTCCCCTCAATCACAACGTGGCCGCCAGAAGGCAGCGCGACCTTTGGGTCCAACAACGCATCGATGCGCTCTGCGACCCCGTGCGCGTCGAATATTTCGTCTTGATCCTTGTAGCGTTCAACTGTGCCTTCGAAATCGGGCAGATGATTGGTGACGAATTTCCGGGCCGCCGTGCAAACGGCATCGTCGTCGATCAAAACCGTCGTGGTCTCCGGGTTGATGTGATCTCGAAGAAACCGCTCTACCGGCCCTAAATCCGCGTAGAGCGCCGCAGGCGCCTCAGCGTGCTTGGATTCGTCAGCTACTTCGGTCCATAGATCCGCCAGGCCCGCAATATCGGCGGCTAGGTCATCTGCCGTCGCCCCTTGCGCGGCTGTGCGCACGATGAAGCTCGCCCCGAGGTCACTTTTCTCGGCGATTTTTGTCACCGCGTCCGTTAGCCGCGCTCGCTCGCTTTCATCTTCGATCCGACGAGAGATGAAGACGCCCTCGGCATTCGGCACGAAGACCAGATAGCGACCAGGCAAGGATACGCGCGTCGACAACCGCGCCCCCTTGTCCGCGAGCGGCTCCTTCGTGGCTTGGACCACAACGGCCTGCCCCTCGTGAACCAGATCGGCGATCGGTGGCGCGCGGCGCTGACCGGTTTCATCCACCCAATCGTGTGGCCGGGCATCCCAGGCCGAGAGAAAACCGCTGCGCTCGGTCCCGATATCGACGAAGGCTGCCTCCATGCCGGGCACCACGGAAGCCACCCGGCCCAAGTAGATCGCACCAACCCCGGTTTCTGCTGCGGCCGCCCCCTGCCGATCGATCGTAAGGTGCGACAGGCCGTGTTCGTCGGTGGTGGCGATTCGGACTTCGCCGATCCCAACATTGACCAAGATGGTTTCACTCATGGCGTTGTGGCCGGTACCCCAGCCCCTCCAACAAACTTGCGGTTTCATATAACGGTAGGCCGACCACAGCTGTATAGCTGCCATGGATGGCGATGACGAAGCGACCAGCGCGGCCCTGAATGGCATAGCCGCCCGCCTTCCCGCGCCATTCCGCCGACCCGATGTATTCTTCAATATCCGAGGTGCTCAGCCTTTTGAATCGAATGCGAGTCTCCACTAAGCGCTCTGCGCGGCGACCGTCCGGTGCGTGGACGACCACGGCGGTGGCGACCCGATGAGCCGTTCCCGATAGCAGACCCAAGCAAGCACGGGCCTCTGCGACGGTATTTGCCTTCGGGAGTAGGCGCCGCCCGCGCGCAACAACTGTGTCTGCCGCCAGCACGTAGTCATTCGGCGATATGGCCGCGACCACCGCCGCTTTGGCGCGTGCCAAACGAATCGCCAAGCCACGTGGTAATTCCCCGCGAACTAGGGTTTCGTCGATCTCCGGGGCAATCGTAGAATCGGGGACCAGCCCGATTTGCTTTAGCAAATCTAGGCGGCGGGGCGAACTGGACGCGAGAACTAGCGTAGAAGCCGGTCCCAGCCGCGGGGCCACTGCCGCGGTCACCATGG
>JAPKDI010000357.1 GCA_026421105.1 Alphaproteobacteria bacterium
TGGTTCAGGCAGGCTGTCGAACTTGTCCTCTACCGGAAATTCTGTGTCGAGGACAAGGCCGCTGCCACGCGCGAGCTGGGCCACCATATCTGGCAGACGGTGATAAGACTGCGGGCCGAACACCATGTCGACATAGGGCGCGCGGCGCGCGATTTCTGCGCCTTCGGCCTGAGCAACGCATCCGGCCACAGCGAGGACCAGTGGGCGCCCCTCAAGGGCGCGTTCCTCTTGCAACTGATGCAACCGGCCCAACTCCGAAAACACCTTATCAGCGGCCTTTTCACGGATGTGGCAGGTGTTGAGGATGACCATATCGGCATTTTCGGGCGACGAGCACGCGCCATAGCCGAGCGGCGCCAAGACATCCGCCATCCGGGCGGAGTCGTAGACGTTCATTTGGCAGCCGTAGGTCTTGATGAAAACTTTTTTGCGCACTCGGTCCTCGAGCCGTTGGTCGCTGTTCCGCGCGCCGGAGGGCCGGGACGGTATCACTGGCCCGGTTCGAGTCAAGCAGCGACCGTCGAGCCCGCGGACTCTTTGCCTCTGGGCGTGAGGCGGCCGGTCAGCGCATCGGAAACGCCCTGCGCCACCGTCTCTTCGCAATAGCGGGCCAGCTCCTTACGAGATGCGAACGCGTCAATCGTGACCACGGGATGAAACTGTACACTGACTGTTAGAGAACCCGCTGAGAGGACACCCCATAGGTGGGGCGCAAGATCCATGTCGGCATACCACGCAAAGGTCGGGCGCCCGTTGCGGCCGATCGGGAGGCCATTGACCCCCACATAGGCAATAGAGACAGGCTGGACGGGGAGCGGTTTGCCATCGTTGCGATGGTCCGCGACGGCAAAAAACGCACTCTTGAACGGTAAAACACGATTGCCATCGCTACTGGTGCCTTCGGGAAACAGCCCGATACGTTCGCCCGCGTCTAAGCGTTGCAGAATGTCGTCACGATGGCCGGCGGTGCGCTGCCGTGTCCGCTCTACAAAGACCGTGCGCTGCAGCCGGGCAAACAAGCCAAAGACGGGCCATGTCGCGACCTCTTGCTTCGCCACATAGGCAACCGGCGTCAGTGAACCAAACACGGTGATGTCGAGCCACGAGGCATGATTGATCGCGAACAAAAGCGGTCGATCAGGCGAGATCGTTCCGGTTTGAACTATTTTGAAACCAACGATGAGGCGCACCGCGCGGTGAAATAGTCGCGGCAGATAGGCTTTGTCGCCAATGTCGAAGCGGACAGACAGCCACTGCAAAGGGATCAGAGTCAGCGCAACCACGGTGATCCCAAGAATGCTCAGCGCTGCGCGTAAGTGGTTCATCGACACACCACGACTAATCGCCTTCGGCTTTCTCCTTGTCGTCGAGCGGCGTGCCGTAGAGCTCTAGGCGATGCCCTGCAAGCCGATACCCAAGGCGCGCGGCTATTTTCTGCTGCAGCGCTTCAATTTCCGCGTCTTGAAATTCGATGACATCGCCCGACCGCATATCAATGAGGTGATCGTGATGTTCGTCCGAGGTTTCTTCATAGCGCGCCCGGCCGTCGCCGAAATCGTGCCGATCGAGAATGCCGGATTCTTCGAACAGCCGAACCGTTCGGTATATGGTTGCAATCGAAATACCGGAATCAATTGCGACCGCCCGGCGATACAACTCTTCAACATCGGGATGGTCGGTAGCGACGGAAAGAACTCGCGCAATCACCTTGCGCTGTTCCGTCATCTTCAGCCCCTTTTCGAGGCAGCGTTGTTCAATGGTGTGGGGCATGGCCTCAGCCTAACGCGATCACGTCGCCACGTCATGGGCAGGAGTTATTTTACTCGCCGCTTTTTTCCGCGTTTCGTGCCGAGACCAATCTTCTTTGCAAGATCGCTGCGCTGCTGGGCATAGGTCGGCGCCACCATCGGGTAGTCGGACGGCAACCCCCAACGTTCGCGGTACTCTTCCGGTGACATGTTGTAGCGCGTCTTGAGATGGCGCTTGAGCATCTTCAG
>JAPKDI010000358.1 GCA_026421105.1 Alphaproteobacteria bacterium
CCCGCATTGCCGATCAAGACGACCGTTCCGAGTGCGATATCGAGCGTGCCTGGCGCCGGCTTGAACCCGCCACGATAGAAGAGACCGTGCGGCGCAAAGACGCCCTCCACCGCATCAATCGTGACAGGCGCATTCATGATTGACCCCTACCGAAAAGCAGGCGTCACCGGCGGCAGTAGCAAGACCTAAAGTTCTGGCGAGCGAAGAACCATCATCTTTTGGATCTGCATGTCGTGCATGGTGTGTGAGATGCCGCCGACACCCAAGCCAGATTGCCGCAAGCCCGCAAAGGGCATCCAGTCGACCCGGAAGGCGGTGTGGTCATTGATCATGACTGCTGAAGCATCAAGGCGGGAATAAGCCCGCATCGCACGGTCGATGTCTTTGGTGAACACGGCGGCTTGGAACGCAAATGGAAGGGCGTTGGCTCGCTCGATCGCTTCGTCCATATCGTCATAAGGATAGACACAGACCACGGGCCCGAAGACTTCCTGCTGGGAAACGCGCACATCATCGGGCGGGTCATACAACACGGTGGGTCGGTAGCAGTTGTGATCCATCGGCTCGCCGCCGGCGAGAACCTCGGCGCCTCGGTCGACAGCCTCCGTCGTCCATTCGTGGACGCGTTCGACCTCGCGCGGCCGGATGAGCGGCCCCACCTCAGTATCGGCTCGCGTGGGATCTCCCACGATCAATTTCTCGGCGGCATCGGCCATGGCCTCTGCAAGGGACCGGGCAATGCTTTCATGGGCAAAGACCCGCTGGACGGATACGCAAACTTGGCCCGCGTGATACATGCCGCCTTTGACGAGCGGCGGGACAATCTCAGCCAAATTCGCGTCCGCTCCAACGATGACCGGCGCAGCGCCACCATGTTCGAGCGCACAACGCGTTCCTGGCGCTAGTTGCGAGCGCAGCGACCAACCAACACCGGGACTGCCAATGAAGCTGAAAAAGGCGACGCGCGGGTCAGTAACAAGCGCAGTGGCCACATCGCGCGTTTCTGTGACTGTCACCTGGCAGAACTCTTCCGGCAGTCCGGCTTCCCGCAATATTTCAACAAACCGGATGCACGACAGGGGCGTATCTTCCGATGGCTTGACAATGACGGGGCAGCCCGTTGCCACCGCCGGCGCGACTTGGTGGGCAATAAGATTGAGCGGATGGTTAAATGCACTAACCGCGACGACCACACCAATCGGCTCGAGCGTCGTCGCAGCAAACCGATTGGCGGATGCTGCGTTGACGTTCATCGGGATGATCTCGCCGGTCGCGTGTTTGAGTTCTTCGACACAGGCTTCGACGCTGCTGATCGCCCGAACCACCTCGATGCGCGAATCGATCAGCGGCTTGCCCCCTTCGCGCGCGGCATCGAGGGTCAATTGTTCGACCTGATCCGTCATGATCTCCGCCGCCTTCGACAAGATCTCAATGCGCCTAGGTTTGGAAAGCCACGAGTCTCGAGACCGGAAGGTGCGGTAAGCCGCGGTCAGGGCCGCCTCAACCGCCTCGCCATTGGCGGTATCGACCGATGCGATGACGCTTCGATCGTATGGCGCAAAAACCTGTTTCTGGACATCTGTTGCTGTCGCCCCAACGATCATGAGGCCGTGATGCGGCGTTTTATCTGACATGGGTCCTCCGACGCGCCCGTTGCGCGCTTCACATTAGCGGCGCCCGGCCGTGCTCGCTATGGATTGAAAGGGAAAATGGCGCGCCTGGAGAGATTCGAACTCCCGACCCCTAGATTCGTAGTCTAGTGCTCTATCCAGCTGAGCTACAGGCGCCCACGCGTGGCGACTCCTATGGGCTCGCGCACGAAGTCTTGGAACCTAATCAATAAGCCGTTTCCCCGCAAGGCGGCGGGCGAGTAGCGGTGCGACCACCTATGCAAATGAATAAATCAGGTGCCGAGACCGCCTAAATGCTCGATATCCAAGGCAAAATCGCTTGTGGCCACGGTCATCATTTGTTTAAGATCGCCAAGC
>JAPKDI010000359.1 GCA_026421105.1 Alphaproteobacteria bacterium
CGCCAGGCCGGACATGTTCGGCCACAACCTCAGCAAGCGGCGTATCGGTCGGCAGCGCCACGACATGGCGATGGCCATGGCGACGCAGACCCTCGATCATAGCGTCACGGTCGAAACCATCGATCGGCGCTTCGCCCGCGGCATACACATCGGCGACTATGACGGTGTCGGCGTTGTTAAAGCAGGTGCAGAAATCTTCAAAGAGATCGCGCAAGCGCGTGTAGCGATGCGGCTGCACGACAGTGACGACTCGTTCGCGGCCCATATCTCGCGCGGCCTTGAGGACAGCGGCGATCTCAACGGGATGGTGTGCGTAGTCGTCAACGACCGTAACCCCACCGCCTGTCCCGACAATGGTGAAGCGACGTTTGACGCCCTCAAAATTTCGTAGTGCGTCGCGCGCAATATCATCGGCGATCCCCATTTCGTTGGCGATCACGAAAGCCGACAACGCGTTTTGCACGTTGTGCGCGCCCGGCATGTTGAGATGAACGTCGCGGATGCGGCGCTCTCGGTCATGGGCGCGGTCGGCGATCACGACATCGAACGTGGCGCCAAGATCTGAAAACGTGATCTTCTCGGCACGAACATCAGCCAAGGGTGATAAGCCGTAGGTGATCACCTTGCGATCGCTCACGCGCCCGCACAGGGCTTGAACCTCGGGGTGATCAACACACATAGCGGCGAAGCCGTAAAACGGGATGTTCTCGACGAAGGTTTGGAACGCGGCCCGCTCGGTGTCGAAGTCGCCGTAGAAATCAAGGTGTTCAGGGTCAATGTTGGTGACGACCGCGACCGTCGCCGGCAATTTGACAAACGTGCCGTCGGATTCGTCGGCTTCAACCACCATCCACTCGCCATCACCCAGCCGGGCATTGGTGTTGTAGGCATTAATGATACCGCCGTTGATGACGGTGGGATCGAAAGACGCTGCATCGAGCATCGCCGCGATCAACGACGTTGTTGTGGTTTTACCGTGGGTGCCGCCGACTGCGATGGACCACTTGAAGCGCATCAATTCGGCCAGCATCTCTGCGCGCCGGACGACCGGGATGAACGCATGGCGCGCTGCGACGACCTCAGGGTTATCTAATTTGACGGCCGTCGAGACGACGACAACCCGGGCCGCGCCAAGGTTTTCAGCCGCATGACCTTTGAGCACCGAAATGCCGAGGTCACGCAAGCGTAAGACGTTAGCGCTTTCGGCAACGTCACTGCCTTGGACCTGGTAGCCCAAGCTGTGCATCACCTCGGCAATACCGCTCATGCCAATGCCGCCGATCCCGACGAAGTGGATGACACCGATATCTAGGGGGAGCTGCTTCATGCCGTGGCCCCCTGCGCAATTTGATCGCCGTCGCTGCCTGCCAGTCGCTCGACAAAGTCGGCAAGCCTTGTTGCAGCGTCGGGCATGGCAAAACGCCGTGCAGCAGCGGCGGCCTGTTCAAGATAGTGCGGTACCGACAGCAGCTCGTTGAGCCGGTCGAATAGATCGGCCGGCGAGAATGCCGACTGCTTAATCGTCCAACCCGCGCCCGTCTCACTAAAAGCATTGGCGTTCGCAGTTTGATGATCGTCGGTCGCATGGGGGTATGGCACGAGGAGCGCGGGCCGACCCATCGCGGCGAGTTCAAAGATGGTTGAGGCACCGGCACGCGCGATGACGAGGTGGGCCTCGGCCATCCGGGCCGGCATATCGTCATAGAACGTGGCGAGATCTGCGTTGATACCGGCGTCGTAATAGGCCTGGCGCACGCCCTCAATATCTTCAAAGCGGCACTGTTGAACAACTTGAAGACGGGTGCGTTGGTTTTCCTCAAGCGTCGCCAACGCGGCCGGTACGACTTTGGAGAACACGTTGGCGCCCTGACTGCCGCCGAAGACCAATAGCTTGATGGGTCCTGTAGCGTCCGGTCCGCGATACGCCTGATCGCGATGGGACAGCACCTCTGGACGAACTGGGGTGCCGGTGACCACAACTTCTTTTC
>JAPKDI010000360.1 GCA_026421105.1 Alphaproteobacteria bacterium
ATTGCCGCAAGGGTACATTTCGGGCGCTACAAACGAAAAAGGGGCCGCGCCCTTTTGGCAGCGGCCCCTAATGCTAATATACTACTTTAACTATATGGTGTTATACACTGTAATACATTGAGAATTCTATCGGATGTGGCGTGTGCTCCAGCGCGAATACTTCATCCCACTTCAACTCTAGATAGCCATCAATGAGGTCGTCGGAAAAGACGTCGCCCTTCTTGAGGAAATCCCGGTCGGCGTCGAGCGATTCGAGAGCCTCTCTCAAGGACCCGCACACCGTCGGCACGGAACTCAGTTCTTCCGGGGGCAGGTCGTAGAGGTTTTTGTCCATCGGATCGCCGGGGTGGATCTTATTTTCGATCCCGTCGAGGCCGGCCATCATCATCGCCGAAAATGCGAGGTAGGGATTGGCGCCGGGATCTGGGAAGCGAACTTCAACCCGCTTGCCCTTTGGACTGGTCGCGAACGGAATACGGCATGACGCTGAACGGTTGCGCGCCGAGTAGGCGAGCAACACAGGTGCCTCAAAACCGGGGATCAACCGCTTGTAGCTGTTGGTAAGTGGGTTGGTGAATGCGTTCAGCGCCTTGGCATGCTTGATGATGCCGCCGATGTAATAAAGCGCCATCTCCGATAGGTCCGCGTAACCTGATCCGGCGAACAACGGCGTGTCACCCTTCCAAATTGACTGATGGCAGTGCATCCCCGAGCCGTTGTCATCTTTGACCGGTTTGGGCATGAAGGTCGCCGTCTTGCCGTAGGCATGCGCAGTGTTGTGCACGACATACTTGTAAATCTGCATGTTGTCGGCGGTGCGGACCAAAGTATCGAAGCTGATCCCCAATTCGTTCTGGCTTGGTGCCACCTCATGGTGGTGCTTTTCGACCGGCAGGTTCATGTCTTCCATGATCGACAACATCTCGGCGCGCAGATCGCCGTGCGAATCGATCGGCGGTACCGGGAAATAACCACCTTTAGCGGGAGGACGGTGGCCGGTGTTGCCACCTTCGAAATCGCGACCGGAGTTGTAGGGGCCTTCCGACTCGTCGATTTGATAGAAGGTTTTGTTCATCGAGACGTCGAATTTGACGTCGTCGAAAATGAAGAACTCAGCCTCAGGCCCAAAATAAGCCGTGTCACCAATACCGGTATAGGCGAGGTATGCCTCGGCGCGGCGCGCCACCGAGCGCGGGTCGCGGTTGTAGGGCTCGCCCGTCGATGGCTCATGCACATCGCAAAACAGGATCAGCGAAGACTGGGCGGCGTAGGGGTCCATGACGGCGGAGGCCGGGTCAGGGATCAGCGCCATGTCTGATTCGTTGATGGCTTTCCATCCCGCGATCGAGGATCCATCGAACATCACGCCTTCAGAGAACGCATCCTCGTCCATCATCCGAGGGTGCATCGCGAGATGCTGCCATTTACCGCGTGGGTCGGTGAATCGCAGATCGACGTACTTGATGTCCTTGTCCTTGATCATTTTCAGGACGCTAGCGGCATCGGACATTGTGGAAACTCCCTTTGGATCGTGTTTACGGTTTGGGTTGCTCAGCAGGTCGTAAAGTTAAACGGCGTCGCCGCCGGTCTCGCCCGTCCGAATTCGGATCGCTTGCTCGACGGTGGAAACGAATATCTTTCCGTCGCCAATGCGTCCGGTGCGCGCTGCCTGCGTAATCGCTTCAATAGCCCGCTCGACCAGATTGTCGTCGAGGACAATCTCAATCTTTATCTTGGGCAGAAAGTCGACGACGTATTCCGCACCGCGGTAAAGCTCGGTATGTCCCTTTTGGCGGCCGAAGCCCTTAGCCTCGGTGACGGTGATCCCCTGGAGGCCGACCTCATGGAGGGCTTCTTTCACCTCGTCCAGCTTGAACGGTTTGATAACGGCTTCGATTTTCTTCATGGGTACACTCCGGGGTCGATGCGGCGACGCTTAGTAAGAGTAATGCAGGGTGTATGCCAACAGAGAACGGGCAACAAGC
>JAPKDI010000361.1 GCA_026421105.1 Alphaproteobacteria bacterium
AGCCGTGCAGGACGTCGCCCGCACCCCACCAATAGATGGAGACAAACAGGAAGATCCACACCACGTCGACGAAATGCCAATACCAGGCGGCTGCCTCAAGACCGAAATGTTGGTTCGGCTTAAAGTGCCCGCGATTTGCCCGAACCAAACACACGGCCAAAAATATCGTCCCGATAATCACATGCGCGCCGTGGAACCCGGTCGCCATGAAGAATGTTGAGCCGTAGATCCCGCCGCTGAATGAGAACGCGGCTTCGCTGTATTCAATCCCCTGGATGATCGAGAACGTCACGCCGAGGATCACCGTGATCCAAAGACCAAGCTTGAGCCCACGATAGTCCCCGTGGCGCAAGGCGTGATGCGCCCAGGTCACCGTCGTCGACGACGTCAGCAGGATGACCGTGTTGAGGAACGGCAGGTCCCACGGATTGAAGGTGACCACACCTTTCGGCGGCCACACGCTACCAATTTCAGCGGAGGGAAACAGCGCAGCGTTGTAATAGGCCCAGAACCACGCCACGAAGAACATCACCTCGGAGGCGATGAACAGCAGCATGCCGTAACGCAGCCCGATTTGGACAATCGCTGTGTGATGGCCTTGATGTTCGGCTTCGCGGATCACATCGCGCCACCACATAATCATGGTGTACCCGATGATTACCAGCCCGATGACCAGCACCCACACGGTAATGTCGTGCATGAACATCACGAGACCCGCGGTCAATGCTAGTGCACCAACCGCGCCGACGATCGGCCATGGGCTCGGATCGACGAGATGGTAGGTGTGTCCTTTTGCGTGTGCCTCGGCCATAAGCCTTACTCCTGTCTCAACCGATACCGGTTAGTTCACATCGTTCGTTTTAGCTTCTTCTCCGACTTGCGATAGCCGGAACTTGCCTATCTCTTCATCTGTCATGTCCTGACGGAAAAACGTGTAGGACAGCGTGATCGTCATAACGTCGTCCATATTGGGATCGTCGAGCATCTCGGGATCGACGAAGAATGTCACTGGCATGTTGGCCCGCTGGCCAGCAGCAAGCACCTGCTCGTTAAAGCAAAAACACTGGATCTTATTGAAGTATCGACCCGCCTTGGCCGGTGAGACGTTAAACCCCGCCTGGCCCATTACCGGCGTATCGCTCAAGTTCTCAGCTTCGTAAAACGCCAAGCCTTCTTCGCCAATCTTTAGCGCTATCTCGCGCTGCTTAGGGCGAAACCGCCACGGCAGCGCCGGATCGGTATTGGCGTCGAACTGAACTTTGATCACCCGACCGCTGATCGTGGTTGGCACAGTGTGGGCGCGCCGCGTCGTCCCGCCAAAGCCGGTGACCTGGCAGAACAGTCGATAGGCTGGCACGGCCGCATAGGCAGCACCGCCCATGCCGACGACAACGCCGCCAAGCAACGCTGCTGTAAAACGCCGCTTGCTTTGATCGACCAACTCAGTGGCCTCCCATTTGGGCCATGGCACCAAAAAACACCAGGATCACGAACACAACTAACGCGCCGCCGAGAGCAAAATTTTTGCCTCGCTTCTTTTTGTGTTCCTCACTGAGCGGCATCCTTGTCCTCTACGAACCGGGCGCCCAGCCGAGCACATGGTCGGCCAGCAAGAGTGCAAAAATAAGAAACAAGTAAAGAATCGAAAACCCGAACAGCCGTTTTGCGCCGCGGTGCCCGTCTGCCTCAGCGGCGGCAAGGTCACGCCGCCACACGACGGTGGCCAAACCCAGGAACGCCGCACCGAGAACCGCAGCAGCCACGCCATAAAACGCGCTGGCCCCGCCCAACAACCACGGCGTCACCGCGAGAGGCGCAAGCAACAGGCTGTACAACATAATTTGGCGTCGCGTTTCGCGATCACCCCGCACTACCGGTAGCATAGGCACCCCAGCCTTGGCGTAGTCGCCGCTGCGATAGAGAGCCAGCGCCCAGAAATGCGGCGGCGTCCAAAAGAAAATGATCGCAAACATCAT
>JAPKDI010000362.1 GCA_026421105.1 Alphaproteobacteria bacterium
GACCGCCATGAGCGTCAGACCCTACCGCGACATTCTCCGTCGCGACTCCCGTCAAATAATGGTTGGCAACGTTCCTGTCGGGGGCGGTGCGCCGATTACTGTTCAGTCGATGACCAACACGCTCACGCATGATGTCGCGGCGACTGTGGCCCAGATTCGTCAACTCGAGGCGGCGGGCGCTGATATTGTTCGGGTCTCTTGCCCTGACGAAGAGTCGACCGAGGCGCTTTCGTCGATCGTTGCTCAAACAACCGTTCCCATCGTCGCGGATATTCATTTTCACTATCGTCGTGGCATTGAAGCCGCAGTCGCCGGCGCGTCTTGCCTGCGCATAAACCCGGGAAACATCGGGTCCAAAGCTCGAGTCCGGGAAGTAGTGAGAGCAGCACAAGATAACGGCTGCTCCATGCGGATTGGCGTGAATGCAGGGTCGCTGGAGAACGAACTTCTCGAGAAATACGGCGAGCCATGTCCCGAAGCGATGGTCGAGAGTGCATTGCGCCACGCCCGAATGCTCGAGGACGAGGATTTCCGTGACTTCAAGATCAGCGTAAAGGCCTCGGATGTTTTCCTCGCTGTGGCGGCGTATCAGCAGCTGGCCGAAGCTTGCGACTACCCCTTGCACCTCGGGATTACCGAGGCGGGTGCGCTGACCACCGGAACCGTTAAGTCTTCGATAGGTATGGGGATGCTTCTCTGGTCGGGGATCGGCGACACTATTCGCGTGTCTCTCTCGGCTGACCCGGTCGAAGAGGTGCGCGCGGGTTTCGAAATCCTCAAGTCGCTCGGTTTGCGGCATCGTGGAGTGAACATCATTTCGTGTCCCTCATGCGCGCGGCAAGCCTTTCCCGTGATTAAAACGGTGGAGACACTCGAGAAAAGACTGGCACACATTACGACGCCGCTCACGCTATCGATTATCGGTTGTGTGGTGAACGGCCCGGGCGAAGCGCGCCAAACCGATGTCGGCCTAACAGGAGGCGGTCGCGGCAATCACATGATCTATATCAGCGGCATCGCCGATCACAAGATTGATGACGACAAGATCGTCGATCATGTCGTAGAGCTCGTCGAGGCAAGGGCACGAGAGATCTCGGCCGGCGATCCTCTGACCGCCGACGCCGCCCAGTAGATCGGGCCCAGATCTTGGCTCTGCAACCCGTCCGCGGTACGCGAGACATCCTGCCTGAGGAAGGTGCCCGGTTTGGGAAGGTCTGCGCGACCTCAAGTGAAACCGCGCGGTGGTATGGGTATGAAGAAATCGCAACGCCGATCTTTGAGTTCACTGGGGTATTTGACCGAACGCTCGGTGAGGCAACCGATGTTGTTACCAAAGAGATGTACACGTTCGAGGATCGCAACGGCGACAGCCTGACATTGCGACCCGAAGGAACAGCCCCGGTGGCCCGCGCGGTGGTCTCAAATGGTCTCGCGCAGAACGCCCCGCTAAAATTCTACTACCAGGGACCGATGTTTCGTCACGAGCGGCCCCAAAAGGGACGCTATAGGCAGCTCCATCAGGTCGGGGTCGAGTTGTTCGGCGTCCCTGGACCACTAGGCGACGTCGAGATCATTGCGTTGGGCGCCCACATTTTGGAGAGACTTGGGCTGCGCGACAAAGTGAGGTTGGAAATAAATTCTCTCGGCGATCCCGAAAGCCGATCCGCGTATCGCGATGCGCTGGTGGCTTATCTCAAGGACCAGAGCGGACTATCTGCTGAGAGCAGGGAGCGCCTTGAGAGAAATCCGCTGCGCATCCTCGATTCTAAAAACGAAGGCGACAAGGCAATCGTCGCCGAAGGCCCGCGCTATACCGACTTCCTCAATGAAGTATCGGCCGCTTTTTTCGACGAGGTTAAGACGCGGCTTGGGGATTTGGGTGTTTCCTTTGTCGTTAACCCGACGCTCGTTCGCGGGTTTGACTACTACTGCCACACCGCGTTCGAGTTCATCACTGACGCGCTTGGCGCGCAGGG
>JAPKDI010000363.1 GCA_026421105.1 Alphaproteobacteria bacterium
CCTTTCTTGCTGATTCTAATGGTTACCTATTTTGGCATGAGCTTCGTTCAGGGCGACCGCGGTCTGCTGGCGTGGATCCGGCTCAGCGATGAGATTGCGTTGGTCCAATCCGATCTCGCCGATCTAATGGTTCATCGGACTCGAATTGAGCACCGGATCGAGTTGCTGCGGCCAAACGGACTGGATCTCGACATGCTTGATGAGCGCGCCCGCGCCTCACTCGGGTTTGCTTACACTGATGAGATCGTGATCTACACACTCCCTATTAACTGATATCAAGTTAATTTATGAATTATTCAGTTTTTATAATCACTTAGCCGTAGGCGTGGTCGTCTAGAAAACGCTCGCGACCGGCTGGGCTTGTGCGTATATTGCGCCACTCTTCGTTCCCAAGGCACCGGAGTGTTCATGGCGAAAGCGCCCGCGTCCGACAAATCCAAGGCCCGCCGCAAAGTGGACCCAAAACCAACAGTCGACGCTGCACCGGAGGCGCTACTCCAGTTCTATCGAGACATGCTACTCATCCGCCGCTTCGAGGAAAAAGCGGGTCAGATGTACGGCATGGGCCTAATTGGCGGGTTTTGCCACCTCTACATCGGCCAGGAGGCGGTAGTAGTCGGCGCACAAGCCGCAACAAAAGATACAGACGCCGTCATCACCACCTACCGCGACCATGGCCACATGCTGGCGTCCGGGATGGACCCACGCGGCGTCATGGCGGAATTGACCGGCCGCATCGACGGTTATTCCCGCGGCAAGGGCGGTTCGATGCACATGTTTGCCCGCGACAAAAACTTCTATGGCGGTCACGGCATTGTTGGCGCCTCTTCCGCCCTCGGCACCGGCATCGCGTTCGCAAACAAGTATTTGGGCAACGACGAGGTCACGCTGACCTACTTCGGCGACGGGGCCGCCAACCAGGGGCAGGTCTACGAATCGTTCAACATGGCAGCGCTCTGGAAACTGCCAGTTCTCTACATCATCGAGAACAACCACTACGCCATGGGCACATCGACCACGCGCTCAACAGCACAGACAAAACTCTACAAGCGCGGTGATGCGTTCGGTATTCCTGGCGGCCAGTGCGACGGCATGGATGTCCTCGCCGTTCGTGACGCGGTTGCCAAAGCGGTTAAGCACATGCGTACCGGCAAAGGCCCCTACATTTTGGAAGCGATGACCTATCGGTACCGCGGTCACTCGATGTCTGATCCAGCCAAATACAGAACCCGAGACGAGGTCAACAAGGTGCGTAAAGAACGCGACCCGATTGATCACGTGCGCGACCTGATCCTTGATAGTGGTGCCTCCACCGAGGAGGCGCTCAAGGCAACCGATAAAGAGGTCAAAGCCATCGTTACGGATGCTGCGGATTTCGCTCAGCAAAGTCCTGAACCGGATCTATCTGAGCTCTACACCAACATTGTGATTGCCGCGGACGCCGCGGAATAGCGCCAGGGGGCACGACCTTGCCAATTGCTATCACCATGCCCGCTCTGTCGCCGACGATGGAGGAGGGCACCCTAGCCAAGTGGCTTAAAGCCGAGGGCGATGCCGTCGCCCCGGGGGACGTCATCGCCGAGATCGAAACCGACAAAGCCACGATGGAAATTGAAGCCATTGACGAAGGAACCTTGGGCGCCATCTTGGTCCCAGAGGGCACTGAGGGTGTGAAGGTCAACGCGGTGATCGCGCATTTGCTCGAAGACGGTGAAGATACCGCGAGTGCCATCTCAGCTCCCGCCAAGTGCAATGACGCTGTGGCACCGCTGGAAACACCCGCAACGGCGCCCCTACAAGCAGCACCGCCGCTTGCCAAGCCCGTCGAAATCATTGCCGCCGATCCCGACATTCCTGCGGGCACAGCGATGACCGAAGTCACGGTCCGCGAAGCGCTGCGCGACGCCATGGCGGAAGAGATGCGCCGCGACGAGAGCGTCTTCCTGATGGGTGAGGAGGTTGCCCAGTACCAAGG
>JAPKDI010000364.1 GCA_026421105.1 Alphaproteobacteria bacterium
ACGCGGCGCTCTAACTGCTGAGCGATATTATCGGCGACAAGCTTGGCATCGATCTCGGGTTTGCGAATCTCGACGATATTAAGGTGCAGTTCCGATTTTGTAATTTTGGCAATCTCGGTACGTAGCCGTTCTATATCAGCACCTTTCTTACCAATAACCACACCAGGGCGGGCGGTATGAATGGTGATCCGTGCTTTCTTTGCGGGCCGCTCAATGATCACTTTGCTAACGCCTGCCTGCGACAGGCGCTCGGTGATGTATTTGCGGATTTTAATGTCCTCGTGGAGCAGGTTGCCGTAGTCACTATTATTGGCATACCAGCGCGAGTCCCAGGTCCGATTGATCCCGAGGCGCAGTCCGATTGGATTGACTTTCTGGCCCATCAGTCCCCCTCGCGCTCGCGCACGACAATTGTAATGTTGCTATACGGCTTTTCGATCCGGCCAACGCGCCCACGCGCTCGTGCCCGCCAGCGGCGCATCACGAAAGACTTGCCGACCGTCGCCTCAGACACGACCAAGCGATCGACGTCGAGCTGGTGATTGTTCTCCGCGTTGGCGATCGCTGATTGGAGCAGCTTTTTAACATCGTTCGAAATCCGCCGCGTTGAAAACGCCAGTGTGGACAAGGCGGTCTCGGCGCTCTTGCCACGGATCGAGGACGCCACAAGGTTCAGCTTTTGCGGACTCACGCGCACCGCGCGCAGTGTCGCGCTTGCTTCGGTGTCGCCCAAACGACGGGGTGCTGATGTCTTACTCATTGCCGCGTTAGCCTCTTGACGCTTTCTTGTCGGCGCTATGGCCGGAGAACGTGCGGGTTGGTGAGAACTCGCCGAATTTGTGTCCGACCATGCCCTCAGTCACCAGCACCGGGATAAACTTTCGACCGTTGTAAACACCGAAGGTCAACCCCACGAACTGCGGCAGAATTGTCGAGCGGCGCGACCAAATCTTGATCACTTCCTTCCGACCCGACGACCGAGCCGTCTCGGCCTTTTTCAACAGGTATCCGTCTACAAACGGACCCTTCCAAACGGAACGAGCCACGCAGCCTCCTACTTCTTCTTCTGGCGCCGACGCAGAATGAAGCGGTCGGTCGCCTTGTTGTTGCGCGTTTTAGCACCCTTGGTCGGCTTGCCCCATGGGGTCACCGGATGCCGACCGCCGGATGTCCGGCCTTCGCCACCGCCGTGCGGATGGTCAATCGGGTTCATGGCGACGCCGCGCACTGAAGGCCGCTTGCCCAGCCAGCGCTTGCGACCGGCATGGCCGAGCTTGATGTTCTTTTGGTCCGGATTGGAAACCGCACCTATGGTCGCCATGCATTCGGCACGGATCATGCGCTGCTCACCGGACGAAAGCCGCACTAGGGCGTAGCCCGCATCCTTGCCAACCAATTGGACGTAAGTGCCAGCAGAGCGCGCAATCTGCCCACCCTTGCCTAGCTTCATCTCAACATTGTGGATGATCGTTCCGACAGGAATGCTTTTCAATCGCAGGGCGTTTCCAGGCTTGATGTCGGCGCCTTCGCCCGCAAGAACCTTGTCGCCGACCCGCAATCGCTGGGGCGCCAGGATGTATGACTGCTCACCGTCGTCGTAGGCGATCAACGCAATAAACGCCGTGCGGTTAGGATCATACTCAAGACGCTCCACTGTGCCACTGATACCGGTCTTGCCGCGCTTGAAATCGATCTTGCGATAGAGCTGCTTGTGCCCGCCACCGATGCGGCGCGCGGTAATGCGACCGGTGTTGTTGCGCCCACCCTTCTTGGTCTTGCCCTCGGTCAGCTTTTTGACCGGACGGCCTTTCCAAAGGCCCGAGCGATCAACCAACACCAAGCCGCGACGCGACGGTGTGGTTGGATTGAATTTCTTGAGCGACATCGCCTTAGACCCCTGTCGTCACATCTATCGACTGGCCCTCTTCGAGGGTCACAATCGCTTTTTTCGTCTCCGGGCGACGCCCGATAGT
>JAPKDI010000365.1 GCA_026421105.1 Alphaproteobacteria bacterium
TCGTCTATGGTCATGAATGCTGGATGCTGACGGACGACGTCATCAGAAAGCTGAATGGATTCAACGCGCGCTGTCTCGCGACGATCTACATCGGACACCGCACCGTGACGGCGGACGAGCGCATCGAGTGCATCAAGGAGCAGAGCGTGGCACACGGCACCGTTTCTAGGTCGGGCATCATTGGCAAACGCATACTGGACATCACGGCTGTACTTCGAGCGCGGCGGCTCACCTGGCTCGGGCACATCCTGCGGCTGCCTGATTCCGAGCTGCAACGGCAAGTGCTGCTGTACGAGACATACGAGTCCCGCCACCTGCACCCTGGCGGGATTCTGATGGATGCGCCGGAGCATTCAGGGACTGTCGATGACCTTCGGGAATTGATACGTCTTGCAGGCAACCACGACACGGACGAGGGCGAGGAAATGATCTTTCGTTGGCGGCAGCATGTGGCTGCGCTGATTCCGGAGGACCACCGGACCAAACCCATACCGCAACAACGAACAGACCGTTTCGCTATTGCGGCGACTCCTCTGTCGCGTGAAGAGAAGGACGCGGCGATCATTGCCGAGAATGTTCGTCAGCTGGAAACGATACCCGAGGGCGGTCTGCTGCTCTACTCGGACGGCGGCGCGAACGGCAACGGCGCAGGCGGCGTGTGGGGCGATGCTGGTTTCGGTGTCTGCGCGGCGCGCAAGAACAGTGACTGGTCACCCTCGAGCGAGCCGAACATACTGGACGAGTACTTCGGACCCGTGGTGATCGACGCTGCCGATCCGTACTACCTTGGCGCCGAGAGAGGCACGAACAACACCGGCGAACTGAACGGCATCGCCACCGCTCTTCTGCACCTGAAGTACCAAGGTGGCCACGAACCGGCGATCATCTGTTACGATTCCAAGTACGCGGCCAACATCACGGACGGCACTTGGGAGGCGAAGTCGAACATTGAGGCCGCACGCATCAATCGTGATCTGCACGAGGCAGAACACATCCGCCGCACCGGCGGAGTTATCCTCAGTCACTGCAAGGCGCACAGTGGTGACACGCTCAACGACGTCGCCGACGCGAACGTACAGCATGGCAAGCGCCCGTGCGACTGCGGCAAACAGCCGTGTGTCTGCTTCTCTCGGCTCAAGCTATCGGGCCCCGAGACTGGCGCCGAGAGCCGTCAGCGCATCCTCGCTCTCGCGAATCGGCGGACCATTTCCGCCACCACACCGGCCGACTCGTCAACAGCAACCACGACCACATCCAGAACATCCACAACATCCACCGCGCGACACGTCGACAACCCTCTCCATGCACCACTACCACCACGACCTTCCGAGGCCAGCGCCCTTGCCGGGATCTGTCTCGAAGATTGGAACGACTCCCTCCTGGTGACTAGGTAGCGGGCGGGCGGCAGCGGCGACCTGGATTCTCGGTGGATAGTCGTCTCCGACGACTATCCACCGAGTCTCCAAATCTCCGACTACTTCTCTTCGCGCTCCTTCCTCTTCAACTTCGCAACAACCCCCGTGACGAACGGCAGCAGAAAACTGACTCACGTTTCTCATCACGGCCCTGGGCGGCCGGTAACCATCTTTCTCGAATATTGTCAAATGCTACGGCGGACAGCAACCCACCCCGATCTCTACGCGACGACACCAAGTGACCAGGTTAAGCTTACATCTCAGCCAGCGAATCTAACGAATCTGCTTGGGCCAAAGCCCTTATAGTTCTTTACCGGTCTTGTATTGATACTGTTTGGAATAATAAACTACTTCTCACTCAGTAGAGATTTGACTGTCACTGCAGCGTAAATATGTGGGCGAACTCGAGGGATAGACGACGCCCCCCTTCGCCGAGACGCCTCCCTGCACGCGGGGGCGACGAGGCAGCGCCGTCGGCTCAAGCCCCGAGGTAGTGCCGTCCGTGTGGGCCTCGAGAGCGGCGGGGCGTGCGGGGCAACCTCAAGTACTTCACGAC
>JAPKDI010000026.1 GCA_026421105.1 Alphaproteobacteria bacterium
TGGCCGTCGCTTTTCGTTAGGCGACCTTTGCGAGCTGCCAACCGTCAAGCTTGGCCCGCGCCTTGTTGGTCTTCGGGTCCATGTTTTCGTCGTGTATGTCGGTCTTGGCGGTGAGTTCGATCACGTAGCCATTGGGGTCGCGAAAATAGATTGAATGCATCGCGTGATGGTCGGCAACGCCGCGGGTGTCGACGCCCGCGGCCTTGCCCTTAGCGAGCATGGGTTCGAGGACATCGTGTTCGACCTCCAGCGCGACATGCAGGTCGTAGTCGTGCTGTTCCTTGAAGTCGAAGTCCACATCTGGCACTTCGAAGAACGCGAGATAAGACCCATCGTCGAGTTCGTAGAATGTGTGCAGCGCCCTGGCCTCGCGGCCGGTTTTGCTCTCGCCGATCTGCAGCGTGTGCGCGAGCGGCAAGCCGAGAAAATCCTCATAAAACTTGCGGGTTTCTTCGGAATCGCGGCAGCGGTAGGCGTTGTGGTGCAATCCTTTGATCATGGCAGCCCTCTCTTAGAGTGATACCCCGCACCCCATATGGGGTGGGAGACGGGCACCGCACCCGGGTTTGCGCCGGTATGCGACCCGTCCATATGGGCGTAGCAAACCAAGACGAGGTGCCGCCGTCGAGTCAATTTGATGTGCCGAGGGGGTCGTGGGCCGACGGGGGCATTGACCATTCGTGCGACTTGGCCCACACCTTCCCGCATGAACGAGCTGAAACCCCTCTTTTCTTACCGCAAGCACTGGGCGCAGCGCTTTGGCACCGCGCCGTTCCTGCCGATGTCGCGCGACGAAATGGACCTGCTGGGCTGGGATGTCTGCGACATAGTGCTGGTGACGGGTGATGCCTATGTCGATCACCCGAGTTTCGGAATGGCCGTGGTGGGCCGCTTGCTGGAAGCGCAGGGCTTTCGCGTTGGCATCATTGCGCAGCCAGATTGGCAAAGCGCCGAACCATTTGCCGCACTGGGCGAACCTGAACTCTTTTTCGGGGTGACCGGCGGCAACATGGATTCGATGGTCAACCGCTATACCGCCGATAAGCGGTTGCGCCACAACGACAGCTATACGCCGCACGGCGAAGGCGGCAAGCGGCCCGACCGCGCGGTGGTGGTGTATGCGCAGCGCTGCCGCGAAGCATTTCGTGATGTGCCGATTGTGCTGGGCGGCATTGAAAGCTCACTGCGACGCATCGCCCATTACGACTATTGGTCCGACAAGGTGCGGCGCTCGGTCCTGCCCGATGCCAAGGGCGACATTCTCTTGTACGGCAACGCGGAGCGTGCGCTCGTTGAGGTGGCGCATCGTATTGCCGCAGGAAAACCGATCGACACGTTTGACGACATTCGCGGCGTTGCGCTGATGAAACCGGCCGTGCCCGAGGGCTGGTCCGAAATTCACGCCGATGACCTCGACGACGGTGACGAGGGCGCCCGCATTCAAGGCGACGACACCGTGGTGCGGCTGCCGTCATTCGCGCAAGTGAGCAACGATCGCGAGGCCTATGCGCGCGCCTCACGCGTGTTGCACCGCGAGGCTAACCCCGGCAACGCTCGGGCGTTGGTGCAGGCGCATGGCGACCGCGAGCTTTGGTTGACGCCGCCACCGATCCCGTTGACGACCAAAGAGATGGACGGGGTGTACGAGCTACCCTACGCCCGGGCGCCGCATCCGACCTACGGCGACGCCAAGATTCCGGCGTGGGACATGATCAAGTTCTCGGTGACGATCATGCGGGGTTGTTTCGGGGGCTGTTCGTTCTGTTCGATCACCGAACATGAAGGGCGCATCATTCAAAGCCGATCAGAAGAATCGATCTTGAAGGAGATCGAGACCATTCGAGATCGCACCGAGGGCTTTACCGGGATCATTTCCGATATCGGCGGACCGACCGCAAACATGTACCGCATGGCCTGCAAGGACGAAAAGACCGAGGCGATGTGCCGCCGCCCGTCTTGCGTCTATCCCGATATCTGCAAGAACCTCAACACCAGCCATGAATCCCTCATCGGGCTATACCGCAAGTCGCGCGCGATTCCGGGGATCAAGAAGGTGATGGTGGCGTCGGGCGTGCGCTATGACTTGGCGATCAAAAGCCCGGCCTATGTCAAAGAGTTGGTGACGCATCACGTTGGCGGGCTTTTGAAGATTGCCCCCGAACACACTGAAGGCGGGCCGCTGTCAAAAATGATGAAGCCCGGAATCGGCGCCTATGACCGGTTCAAACAACTGTTCGACGATGCGGCCAAAAAGGCGGGCAAGAAGTACTACCTGGTCCCCTACTTCATCGCGGCACACCCTGGCACGACCGATGAAGATATGATGAACCTTGCGGTGTGGCTCAAGCTGAACAAGTACCGTGCCGATCAGGTGCAGACGTTCTTGCCCTCCCCCATGTCATTGTCCGCTGCGATGTACCGCTCCGGTGTCAACCCGCTGCGCCCCGTGCGCCATGGCAACTCTGAAGAGGTTGAAACCGTGAAGGGCCTCAAGCAACGCCGCCTGCACAAGGCGTTCTTGCGTTACCACGACCCGGAAAACTGGCCAATGCTGCGCGACGCTCTGCGGAACATGGGGCGAACCGACTTGATCGGTTACGGCAAGAAACACCTCATCCCACCCAGGCAGCCCGCGGGCACCGGCACCACCGGTGGTGAGGGCAAGCGCATGGGGCGCAAACACAAAGCGCAGACTTTCACTACCAAGGGCGAACGGGTGCCGATGCCGCGCGCCTGAGTGGCACGGCGACACTCTCGGCCGTTTCTTCGGCGTAGATATCTTTCAAGCTCGATACCCAGCCGGATTGTGACCGGCACCAAGTTTGTTTCTCCGGCGTAGCTCATCGCGTTGGCGCAGGCTGCCGACGCGCAGCGCAAGGAAGCTGGGCGGATCAGCACCAGCGCTCCTTGCCCACCCTCTGCGCGGCAAGATGCTCGCCGAGCGCCTTCCATTTCCGCATGCTATTCGCCAGCGGTTCGGCGCGCGGTGAAGATGACGGCGTAGTACGGCGGCGCGGGTGTGTGAGAAAATCCGGCGGGCATCACCGTTGCTCCTGTTAGGGGCCAGAAAGCAGAGATGTTTCGGTAGCGTACAGCGTCGCCGCCAAAGTCGCGTCGTGTGCCGGCGGCGCGCAAAGCATAGCGCCGAGCGGCGCGCCTGTTGCGCCGCAGGGATCCGTTGGAATCGACGCAATGGGACCGCCCAACGCGGTTATTGGCGCGATAAAACTGGGATCGCCGGTGGCCTCGCCGACCGGCGCCGGCCCGGGTGCGGCCGGGAGGACGACAAGTGCGGGCCAAGGGAGTACCGCCCAGAAGGTCTGTCGCGCCGCTATGAGCGCGGCTTGGGCTTTACGATAAGCCGCGTCGGAGATGGCTTGACCGGTGCGAATGTCAGCGGCGAGACGTGGGCTGATCAACTTCTCGTCTAACAGGAGTTCGGCATGGACGCGACCTAACTCGTAAGAACTGACGGTACCGTGCAACGCCCCGAGATCACCCAGCGGGACGGGTGGCGCCATGGTGCGTGTGGCGATGCCGGCATCGATAAAACGCGCACGCAATTGTGCCATAGAGATGCGAACCGATGCCTCGGATTTTTTCTCAAGGAGCGGGTCGTCCAAAAAGACGGCTTCGATTTTTACAGGACTGGCGACCCGACCGTCGAAGCCGAGCGCTTCGGGCGCCATGGCAGCGACGACACACGCAGCATCGGCTGCGGTGCGCGCCAAGACGCCCACGGTATCGAAGCTGGGCGCAAAGGGCGTCACCCCAGCGCCGACCACGGACAGAGTGGATGGCTTGAACCCGCCGATGCCGCAGAACGCAGCGGGGCGCGAGACCGAGCCGGCGGTTTGAGTCCCCAGCGCGAAGGGCACGGCGCCACTTGCCACGGCAGCAGCCGAACCGGCCGAGGAACCGCCGGGGGTGCGGCTTGTGTCGTGCGGGTTGCGGGTGGGCGGAACGCCTTCGTAGTAGGCGAACTCCGTAGTGTGGGCTTTGCCGAGCGGGATAGCACCTTGCGCGCGCAAGCGCGCGACGACGGTGGCATCAATCTTGGCGGGGGCGGCGTTGGCGCGCGCACGGCTGCCGGCACGCGTGGGCACGCCTCGCACATCGATGATGTCTTTGACGCCAAATGGTATCCCGTGCAGGGGCCCTCGCCATTCGCCAGCAGTCGCCTCGCGGTCGCACGCGTCGGCGATTGCCAATGCCCCCGCTCTGTCAACCGAGCGCCAGGCCATCACCGTGCTGTCGACAGCCTCGATTCGTGCGAGGCAGTGTTCGACCAGAGCCTTTGAGGTGAGCGTGCCATCCCTAATCGCTTGAGCCAGCGTACGGACGCTACCCGCGTCGCCAACGAGATCGTTCACTCCGCGCGGGCTTTGCGCAGTACGTCGCGGCGCGCTTGGGTGGCGGCGGTATCGACGGCAAGAGATTCATCATCGATCTCCCCCGCAAAGACCACACCATAAATGTCGTCTGCTTTTTGGCGGGTCTCCCAGCCTTCGAGTACGTCGATCAACACGCGATCGGGCTCACGGTCGAGCGGATCACCGTAGCCGCCGCCGGCCGAATCGCGGCCGCGCACGCGCTGACCGGGTTGAAGGTTAACCTGTACGACGTTGGGTAGGCGGGTGGGTTGCTTTCCATCTTCGATCAGCCAGGTTTTGCCAGCAGTGCCGGAAAAACCCCCTACAACCCCGCGCGGCGCTGCATGCTGGCCGTCACACGAAATGATCGACATCATCGGTGAATCGATTGGGCCATACTCGATTTGTTGGGCGGGTGCACCGCGACGCCGCCCGGCGCCCGCCGAATCTGTCACGAGACCGAGCGCTTCAACGCGGATTGGATGCTTGAGTTCATCGACCTCAACGGAATCGCGGTACATCAAGCCGGCGATAACTGGGATCGCGTAATTGACCCAGCCGTCAGCCTCGGCGCTGGCCGGCCCGCCGTTTGTCGACAGCATCAGGCGGTTGACGTAGGCCTCACCGCCGCGCTGGGTATCGTTGCCGGAAATCACCGCCATCCCTGCACCCAAACCGGTACCTCCTTCAGATAGACCCATGCCGTCGCCAAGTTGGGCGAAGGCGGACTGCGTGATGTTGACTAAGCGTTCGGCCACATTGGTGGTTGCCATGGAGCACGAATGTGGAAATTTGGGCGCGCCAACTACGCTGTCTTCAGCGTATTCGAAACGCAAACGGCGGAACGCGCCTTCGTTGCGCGGCAGATCTTTATCAAGAGCGTTAAAGATAGCTCCCACAACGGCAGACGTCGCGGCGCCAAGTGAGGTGTTGAGGCCAGCATCGACCGACGGCGGGTTGTCCGAAAGATCTACATGAATCATCGCATCGTCGGGATCGATGTCGATCTTGACCGTGAGCTCGAGCCCCTCGGGAAGCACCCCTTCAAGCGGATCTGACTTTCCTTTGTTGACCAATTTAGCCTTGGGTAGGCGCCGGATATTGTCGACCATGCGGCGCTCGGAATAATCAAACCACTCATGCATGAAGGCTTTGACGGTGTCTTTGCCGTACTTTTGGCAAAAGGTCTCAAGGCGGCGCTCCGCAATGCGGGCCGACCCAAGACCCGCAAGGTAGTCCCCGTACCATTGATCGGGCACGCGAATGCGAGCGCGACACATGCGTATGATGTCTTCGATGTTTTCGAAATTGCGCTGGATGCGAACGCCCGGAAAAATCAACGCGCCCTCGTGATAAACGTCCTTCGCCATCGCGTAGTAGCTAGACGGGATGGCGTTGCCGATGTCGGCCATGTGGCACTTGGACACGGCCGTAAAGAGTTGCTCGCCCTCGAAGAACACCGGCACCATGAATGTGTGATCAGCCGGATGGGTGTTGCCACCATAGGGATCGTTGTCGAGGTAGGCGTCGCCTTGCTGGATATCGCCCGCATGGTACTTGTGCATGTTGGCGGTTTGGATGTGGCAACCAAAAATATGTACCGGCAGGCCTTCGGCCGAGGCCAGCAATTGGTCGTCACCGGTGACGAGGCAACACGAAAAATCTCGCGCTGAAGAGATCACGGCCGAACGGGCGGAGCGCAGCAGTGTGTTGGTCATTTCTCGGACAATGCCGTCGAGCCGGTTGGCCATGACCGAGATCAGGATGGGGTCAAGGCCAGTGGTGGTTTTGTGGGACATAATCTTCTCCCTCAACGGCAATCGAGAATGTAATTACCAGCAGCACTGAGCCGGGCAGACATACCTGGATAGACGACAATGGTGGTAGTTGGTTCTTCGATAATGGCGGGGCCAGCGACTTCCGCACCGGGTGCCAGGGTGTTTCCACGAAACACCGGCGTATCGACCCGGCCGTCATCACCAAAGAAGCAATCGCGCCGCGCATTCGCCTGGGGTGTGCTGGCCGCGACGACGGCGTTGTGCCCCGGCGGGGTTTCAAACGAGCGGATCGAGATTCGGCCCTTCCAGTTAACGCATTCGACTGGGCTGCCTTCATCACGCATCGCGTAAACCCGATCGTGGGTTTGGTGAAACGTTTCGATCAGCGCGACAACATCGGCATCCGAGTCGAGGCGGCGTTTGGGTAAGACGGTGTCGAGTTCCCAAACTTGCGCGCGATACCGCGCCTCGACAAAAAATTCGAGCGATATAGCAGCGTTAGCGCCGGTGACCAAGCTATCGCGAAACGCCATGAGATCGGCTTCGATCTCATCCAGCACCGCATTGACCCCGGCGCGGTCAAACCCAGTGGAGTCGGTGAACAGGCTGCGCGTGGCCTCAAACACGATGGAGGAATAGTGCATGCCGCAGGCGGACAAAGCCGATGCGGTGCGCGGCAGGATGACTGTGTCGCAACCCAACTCGCGTGCAATCGGCATGATGTTGAAACCGGCCGCGCCGCCGCCTGCGACGATCACACTTTCGCGCGGGTTGAGGCCGTCATTCACCGTGATCTCGCCAATAGCCTTGATCATCAATTCGTTGGCGATGACCATCACGGCATACGCCGTCTCATCGACGCTCTTGCCCAGCGTTTCAGAGAGTGTACTGATCACTGATTCGGCCGCCGCACGATCAAGTGCCAAACGTCCGCCATTGAAATAGGTCGGATCGATATAGCCCAGCACGAGGGCCGCGTCGGTGACCGTCGGGTCGGTACCGCCGGCGCCATAGCAGGCTGGTCCGGGGACCGAACCCGCCGACTGCGGCCCGACGCGCAGCAGGCCGCCAGCATCAACCCAGGCGATGGAGCCACCGCCGGCGCCGATGGAGCGCACATCGACTGTCGAGGCCCCAATGATGTCGCCGAGCCATTGCTGGCCCAGCCAACTGTCGCGCGAATAGACGAGTTGGCCATCGCGCACGAGACCGACATCAAACGTAGTGCCGCCGGTGTCACAGACGATGGCATCTCCACCCATATTTTCCACCGCAGCGTAGGCCCGACCAGCGACGGGCGCCATCGCCGGACCCGACTTCAGGGTGTTGATCGGGCGATCGACCAGCGTTTCAACTTCTTGGCAACCACCGACCGAGGTCGACACCAGGAGATCGCCGAAAAAACCCGCATCGCGTAGATCGCTTTGCATACCGCGCAGGTGAGCCTGCATTAACGGCTTGAGCGAGGCGTCAATAGCGGTGGCGGAGGCGCGGCGATACTCGCGCAAGATGGGCGCAAGGCGATGCGACAACGTGTAAGGCACGCCGGGCACTACCTCTTCGATCAATCGGCCAAGGGTGGCCTCATGCGCGTCGTTGGCGATTGACCACAGAAGCGACACCGCGACCGCTTCGAAGCCGCGATCTTTGACCGTGGCAAGCACGGCACGGGCCTGTGCTTCGTCGAGGGGGCGAACGATTTCGCCACGGCTGCCGATGCGTTCCTCAATCTCGAACGTATGGCGGCGCGGAATATAGGGTTGCGGATAGTCGTAGCTATAGTCGTGCGGCCCGTGTTTGCCGCCTTCTTTGAGTACCAAGGTGTCCTTGAAACCGCTCGTGGTAAGAAATGCGGTGCGCGCGGTTTTTTTGGTGACAACCGCATTGGTGGCGCGCGTGGTGCCGTAGATCAAGATATCTGTATTGGCCAATAAAGCAGATGCCGTCTGATCGACAGCCTCCGCGACGATATCGAGCGCAGCAAACATGCCTTTCGAAATGCGCGCCGGCGTGGTGAGAGCTTTGCCGACGTGAAAACCACCCCTGGTATCAAGCAACACCATGTCGGTAAATGTGCCGCCGGTATCGACGGCAATGCGGTACCCCATCCTGACGTATCCCCCTACCCAATCTTTTTTGCGCGACGCCTTTCGGTGGGCTGCCGCTGACGCCATGCTCAGGCGTGGAGGTTTGAGATGCAAGCGCGGCCCTAGAAATGGCTGCCCAGCCCGTCGATCTACTGTTCTGAAGTTGCGCCACCTCATGGCTTTTTAAAAGATAGAGCGCACCGCATGACGTGGGAACCGATCCGCCCGATATGGCGGGCTGGGAACGTCATATCGACTCACACAACCGGAGCGTCATGCGCTCGCTCGGTGCTGAGGGGCTTGGTTTTCGGCGCTGGTCCGAGATATCGTCCCCGAACAGGTGCGTTCTTGGTTAAATGATCGACATCATCGGTGAATCGATTGGGCCATACTCGATTTGTTGGGCGGGTGCACCGCGACGCCGCCCGGCGCCCGCCGAATCTGTCACGAGACCGAGCGCTTCAACGCGGATTGGATGCTTGAGTTCATCGACCTCAACGGAATCGCGGTACATCAAGCCGGCGATAACTGGGATCGCGTAATTGACCCAGCCGTCAGCCTCGGCGCTGGCCGGCCCGCCGTTTGTCGACAGCATCAGGCGGTTGACGTAGGCCTCACCGCCGCGCTGGGTATCGTTGCCGGAAATCACCGCCATCCCTGCACCCAAACCGGTACCTCCTTCAGATAGACCCATGCCGTCGCCAAGTTGGGCGAAGGCGGACTGCGTGATGTTGACTAAGCGTTATTGTATTACACTGGTATTCCATTTGCAGGCGTGCCGGCATTCGGCCTGGCCACGTTTTCAACCTTTTACATCGCATACGCGGTGTTGGTCGGCATCGCCTAGGCGCGACAAAATTCTGACCGACCCGACCATTCACATTAGGAGTTGTGATGAACGAAACCAGCCCGATGATTATCGGCGCAGGGATGGGTGGGCTGGTCGCAGCCCTTGCTTTGCAGCGTGCGGGCGTGCCGGTTAGGGTCTTCGAGAAGGCCTCGACGCTGGGTGAGGTGGGTGCCGGGATATCTCTGCCTCCTAATGCCACCCGCGTCCTCATCGCGCTCGGCCTACGAGACGAGATGGAGAAGATCGTCAACAGTCCCGACGCCATGGGCCGCAAACATCACGAAACTGGCGAGATCATCGCGCTAGATGCCGCACCAGAATATGAAAGAAAATACGGCGCACCCTATTGGCAAATGCACCGCGCCGACCTGCACGACCTTTTGGTGCGCACCGTGCGCTATAACGATGCGGACGCAATTGCACTGAGCCACGACTTCGTTTCATTCGTCGCTCACGATGAGGGCGTTGAAGCCCGCTTTGCGAATGGCGCCACCGCACGGGGAGCCGTTCTGGTTGGGTGCGACGGGCTCAAATCGGTACTCCGCGACTTGTTGTGGAACCCGGGCCAACCTCACTATCTGGGCTACGTCGCCTATCGTGGTCTAACCCCGACAGCAAGTTTGCCTGCAGGCTTAATCACGCCGTCTGCTGCAAACGGGAACGGGCCAGGGGCACATTTCACGCGCTATTTGATCCGCAGCGGTGAGACCGTTAATTACGTCGGCTTTGCGCGGCGCGACGACTGGACCGATGACGACTGGTCGGTGCCTGCCACCGTCGACGAAGTACTAAAGAGTTTTGAGGGTTGGAACGAAGAGGTGCAGCTCATCATTAAGCACACCAGCGCCGGACGCGTGCATAAGTGGGGCATGTTCGGACGCGGGCCGATACCGCAATGGTCGCAAGGTCGGGTGACGTTGCTGGGCGATGCGGCACACCCCATGCTGCCGTTCCTCGGCCAGGGTGTCTCGATGGCGATAGAAGACGGCATCTTGCTTGGCCGCGCCCTTGCCAAATTCGGTACTACCCCCGAGGCACTGGCGCGCTACGAAGCGGTGCGCCGACCGCGCGCCAACGAAATCGTCGAGCGTTCCAACGCGCGCGCCAACACTATCTTCCGTCCCTCCGACGCCAAAGACACCATGAGCCGCGGCCTACCGCCGGATATTTTCAGCTACGACGCGGTGAACGCGCCGCTTTAGGGCGAGAGCCGCCGGGATTGACAGCAAAGCTTCGTTTAACCCTCTCGGGCCATGCGCTAAGGGCCATGATCACGCGGCTTGATTGCTTAGGCCTGTGCTAGAGGCACTGTGCAGTGTCGACTTATGTGACAGCGGTCACTGGAAGACCACCATTTCGTACCAGGGCATGGAAATGGAAGCTGCGATCGATGACAATGGTGTCAGAATA
>JAPKDI010000366.1 GCA_026421105.1 Alphaproteobacteria bacterium
AAGTCGGTCGCGTCTACCTTAGGCAATTGCTCTGGCAGCAGGCCTTTCGAGTAGCGCTGCAACACGATTTGCAGGCCAAGGCCGATTAAGAAGACGCGCAAGAACGTCGCGCGTACGGCCCAGTCGGGTGGTAGCTGCGAGGTCAGCAACTCAGTCGAAGACCACAGGGTCCAAACCACCAGCGCGCCCAAGAGCGCTCCTTTGTTGTTACCGCTGCCACCGATGATCAACATGACCCAAACGAGGAAGGTGGTCATGAGTGGCTCGGTGGCTTCGGGCCCGATGAACTTGAAAAAGTGCCCAGCGAGCGCGCCGCCCAATCCCATCAGCGCCGCGCCGATGACAAAACCTTGCAAACGAAAGCCGATGACGTTCTTGCCGATGGCAGCTGAAGCCGCTTCGTTGTCGCGAATGGAGCGCATGACGCGACCCCAGGGCGAGCGCCCGGCCCGCTCAGCCAGCAAGTAGGCGATCAACACAACGAGGGCGACTACGCCTAAGAACGCAAGCTGCGACCAAGGTTGGTTAAGTGACTCAAAGGGCCTTGGAATATTGGATATGCCACGCGGACCGTTGGTTGCCCAGGCCTCGTTCTTGAGAATGAGCCGGAATATCTCAGCCACGCCAATCGTCGCGATGGCGAGATAGTCAGATCTCAAGCGAATACAAAGACGCCCGACGAAATACCCAATGACACCGGCCACCACCATCGCTGTGAGCAGGCCCAATGGGAATGGCCAATTGAACCCGCCGACGAAGTTTGGCGACGCGGATGACGTGACGATCGCGCTGACATAAGCGCCAATCGCGAAGAACCCGGCAATGCCCGCATTGAACAGGCCAGTATAGCCCCATTGAATGTTGAGGCCGATGGCGAGCACGCCGTAGATGCCGGACATGGTCAGGAGCGACACGCCATACAGCAAAAGGCCAAGCGCGAGTTCGCTGCTCATGTGAACACGCGCCCCTTAAAGAGACCGCTTGGCCGCCATATCAACAGTGCAACCATCAAGGCAAACGCGACGCCGGTTTTGTAGCCAGGCGAGAGCAGAGGTGCGTCGCCGATCCACGGATAGCTCGACAGCTCCTCGGCCAGTCCGATGACGAGGCCACCGGCGACCGCGCCGTACGGGCTGCCGATACCGCCAAGGATGGCGGCAGCAAAAATTGGCAGCAACAAATCCCAACCCATGTTGGTATGAAGCTGCGTGTCCATGCCGAGGAAGACCCCGGCTGTCGCGGCGAGACCGCCACCGATGATCCAGGTGGCGCGCACGACTTTTTCGGTTGGTATGCCGCTGACTTGGGCCAGGTCCGGCTCGTCGGCCATAGCGCGCATCGCCTTGCCAAGCTTGGAGCGCGATAGGAAGTAGTGCAGCGCGACGACGATCACGATCGTGAGCCCAGCGATCCACAGATGTTTGTCGGCAATCCGCAAGGTATCGAAAAAGATCAGAGGCTTGCTGAATGTGCCGGCAGCATATGATTCGACCTTTACTCCCCACAGAAGCTGCACTGCTGATCGAATCATCAGCGCTACGCCGAATGACGCAATGACCAAATAGATCGTCGGGCTATTGCGAAACGGTCGGTAAAACCCGCGGTCGAGTAGGATCGACACAATGGCGGTCAAGATCATGGCCACCGGTAGCGCCAGCAGCACCGGGAAGCCGAGTGTGGTGACAAACAGCAACCCGAAATAGGCGCCCAACGTAATCACGTCGCCATGAGCAAAATGGGCAAAGCGCAGGATTCCGAACAGCAGCGAAATACCGATCGCGCCCAGCGCATACATGCATCCCAGGACGAGCCCGGGGATGAGATAGAAATTGATGAATTCAATCATACCTGGTCAAAACCTTAGAGGATTCGGCGCCGAGGTACGAGGATCGACCAAAATTCAGGACCGATTGACGAGGGCACCGCGCCGCCCTTCGCGCTATGATACGGGCATGGACAACGGCAG
>JAPKDI010000367.1 GCA_026421105.1 Alphaproteobacteria bacterium
AGGGTCAGGCCAGCGGACAGATTTTTACGGAGGCCGAGGTCCAACTCTTGCAGGATCTCGCGGCGCGTCGCGAACTGTTGGAAGCACGCGCCCGGGAGCTAGATTTTCGCGAGAATCTTCTCGAGGCGGCTGAACAGCAGATCGAGGGTCAAATTGCTGAGTTGCGGGAGATCGAAGCGAAGATCAATGCGTTGATCCAGCAACATGACGCGCAAGAAGAGGGCAAACTCCGCAGCCTCGTCCGTGTCTACGAGACGATGAAACCCAAGCAAGCAGCCCGGATCTTCAACGAACTCGACCTCGATATCTTGCTCGATGTGGCTGAGCTCATGAGCGAACGACGCCTCGCACCGGTGCTCGCCGCCATGACTTCACAGCGAGCAACAACAGTGACCGTAGAGATCAGAACCCGAAAACAACTCCCGAAGCGGCTCGAAACGGGCGAAAACGACGCTGCGGTAGCTCTTCCAGGCGGTACAGAGGGCGGGCAGGGCGGCTAGCCAATCGGATGCCGATCTGGTGGTATTACTTCAAAGCACCACAAAATATTGATATTGTTGACTGAGTTATTGTCGACAACCGGGCGGGACGCGTGGCGACCGCGCTAACAAAGAATTTTTCGTCGATGCGGGTGGTAACAAGGCTTTTGCAGGCCGTAGTCATCGTTACAGGGCTAGCGGTATTGCTGTCTCGGGAGGAACTGGCTGCCCAAGAGACCGTTCTAGCGCGCGCGTTCCAGGGCCCGACTTTCGCCCGAATCGTGTTCGACTGGCCGGCGCCGGTGCCATATAAGGCCCGTGCTGGCGGTGACTTGCTGGTCATCGAATTTGATCGGCCGCTAACAGCAGACTTTTCCCCCATTACCGACGCCCTTGGTGCAATCATCCTCGACGCTCACGTTGAAGGCGATGGTCGGTCGGTGACGCTACTGATGAGCGAAGCCTATCAAATCAAGACGACTGTCAATGGGGCGTCCGTTATCTTTGACATCGTGACACCGCGGTCCGCGGTACAGGCCGCAGCAACTCAGACAGTACGCCAGCCAACAGCGTCGGAGCGGCAAGTCGCTCCGACCCAATCGCAATCCGCACCGGCGGCGGTGCCGGCCAATAGTCCGTCCATTCGTGTGCGTGCCGGCGTGCACGCTACGTACACGCGCGTGGTCTTTGATTGGCCCTCAGATGTCGCCTACGAGGTGAATAAGACTGGCGGCACAGTATCCGTGCAATTCGATCGCCCAGCGAATTTCGGAATTTCACGCCGGCTCGCGTCAGGTGAGTTGTCACGCATCGGCTCGGTCTCCGGCGGTGCTGGTAATGGTAACGGCGGCGCAGTGGTATCGATTGCCGTCGACGACTCCAGCCGGGTGCGTCATTTCCGCAATGGTCGATCCGTTGTCGTCGACATTCTTGGCGCCGCCTCTTCACAGCAAGTAGCGGCGCGAACGGCGGGAGCCGCGCCAGGCGAAAGAACTGCACCGTCGGTTCCAGCGGCACCGGTCGCGCGCGTAGTGGCAAGACCAGCGCCGGAGCCCACCGAAGAAATAACCGACGATGGCGACGACCACACAAACACCGCTGGCGCCCAATCCGGAGTGATGCAGGTTGCCTTTACGCAGGAGGAGGGGACGCTCTTTACGACATTTGACACTGCTGCACCGGTTGCCGCCGCGTTCTTTGAGCGTGCAGGGTTTATGTGGGCGGTCTTTGATCAAGAATTTTCGACCGAGCTCCAACCGGTGCCTCAAGGATTGTCTGAAACTGTGTTTCTTGCCGCGGCTGTTGAGACCGAAGATGCAACGGCCCTGAGAATTCGAGTTCGTCGAGATTTGTATCTATCGAGTGTAACTCGCGTTGGTGGCACGTGGCGGGTCCAATTTGGTCGCTCACCTATGCCACCAGCGCATCCCGTACCGGTGCGTCGCGAGGCCGGCGCCACCGGCCAGGCGCGGGTCGCCCTCC
>JAPKDI010000027.1 GCA_026421105.1 Alphaproteobacteria bacterium
TTGCAGAGTAGGTCTTCATGGTATCGGCGTCCTTTGGCGGGGTCTCCCGCAATGGCACGCGAGTATGCCCTCGAATCTTTAAAAGTCAACGATTTCGCAGCCGATATCATAGAGTTAACAGCGCGGTACATAGATACCGCACTGCGTCGTCACGGCCGGCATCGAATTAGAAAACCAGAGCCGGAAAGAGAAGAATTATAGAAGTGATTCGAACTCCTGAATGCAAGCATCTTGGGCGGTTTTATTTTGGGCGCTGATGACTGTCCCGAAGCCGCCGGTCGACTGTGGTTGGCTAGTACCGAAACCCAGAGACGATTTTCACATGAGGAAGCTGATTATGTGCATATATAACAATTTTATTGTGTGATATATGGCTAATAGCTCTATTAATTCGTAAATACCTCCTTTAATCATGCTGCAACAGCTCCGCGCTAGGAGACAAATTCCCGTATGACCGCTTCCTCCGCCGCCGCCAAAGACGCCTTAGTCCTCCGTCAGGAGGCAGATGGCGTCATGCACCTCACCCTGAACCGGCCCGATGCACGTAATAGCCTAAGCCGTGAGCTCATGGCCGCACTTCAGGGGGCACTTGACGAAATTGCCCAGAGCGAGTCCCGGGTCGTCATTCTGGGGGGCGCCGGGACGGCATTTTGCGCGGGGCACGACCTCAAAGAGATCCGCACCGATCCGCGTCGCGAATCCTATGAAGCGTTGTTCGCCCAATGCAGCCGATTGATGCAGACCATCATCGCCCTGCCCCAACCGGTCATTGCCCGGGTTCATGGTCCCGCCGCAGCCGCCGGCTGCCAACTCGTGGCGACGTGCGACTTGGCGGTCGCTGGCGATTCCGCGCGATTCGCAACACCAGGAGTCAACATTGGTCTCTTTTGCTCCACGCCGATGGTCGCGCTGACCCGAAACCTTGCACCCAAACACGCGATGGAAATGTTGCTGACTGGCGAGCTCTACGACGCCCCTGCTGCGGCCCGGATGGGTCTGGTGAACCGCGTGGTCGAAGATCGATACCTCGATACCGCTGTCGATACGCTGGCACAGCAGATCGCAGCCAAATCGCGGGCGACGGTGACAATCGGTAAACGAGCGTTCTATCGGCAACGCGAGATGGACCTTGCTGTCGCCTACGATTATGCCTCGCAGGTAATGACCGAGAACATGCTGAAAGATGACGCCGGAGAAGGTATCGACGCTTTCATCGAGAAACGCGATCCGGACTGGAGCGATTCGTAGTGGATCACGAGAGTTACAACGACGACTACATTCGAACCATTCTTCGCGAGACCAAGGTCATCGCGATGGTGGGTGCGAGCTCGAACTGGAACCGCCCGAGCTATTTCGCCATGAAGTATCTTCAGCGCAAACATTTCCGCGTCATCCCGGTAAATCCGCGCGAGACCGGCAACGAAATCCTCCGAGAACCAGTTTACGGAACACTTGCCGACGTGCCGGAAAAGATCGATATGGTCGATGTCTTTCGCAATTCCGAGGCCGCAGGTGCGATTTCAGATGAAGCGATCGCGGTTGGTGCACAAGTTTTATGGATGCAGTTAAGTGTGCGCAATGACGCTGCGGCGGCGCGCGCCGAAGCTGCCGGCCTGAAGGTCGTGATGAACCGCTGCCCTAAGATCGAATTCGGCCGACTGTCTCGTGAAATCGGATGGATGGGCATCAATACTGGCGTTATAAGCAGTAAACGCCGCACAACAATCTAGAAGGAAAACACGACATGACTGACGACGCGATTACTTATGGCATTGAAACCCTTGCTGTTCATGCCGGTGCGGCCCCCGACCCTGTCACCGGCTCCCGCGCGACGCCGATCCACCAGACAACAGCCTTTGTGTTCGAAGACGTTGACCACGCGGCCTCGCTGTTCAACCTGCAAGCGTTCGGCAACATCTACTCGCGCCTTACCAACCCCACAGTCGCGGTACTGGAACAACGCCTTGCCGGACTTGAAGGTGGGCGGGCCGCCGTTGCTACAGCATCGGGCCATAGCGCCCAGTTGTTGGCGTTCCATGTGTTGATGGAAGCTGGCGATCATTTCATCGCAGCCAAACAGCTCTACGGTGGATCGCTGACGCAGTTCGGCCAGTCATTCAAAAAATTTGGTTGGGAGAGCACGACGGTCGACGCGACCAACGTACAGAACTTCCGCGATGCGATACGCCCCAACACCAAGGCCATCTTCATCGAGAACCTCGCTAACCCTGGTGGGGTGGTCGTCGACATCGAAGCCGTCGCGGCCGTCGCGCATGAGGCCGGCATTCCTTTGATGGTCGACAACACCTTGGCGAGCCCCTTCTTGTGCCGTCCGTTCGAATGGGGCGCCGATATCGTGCTCCACTCGATGACGAAGTTTCTTGGGGGACACGGTAATTCTTTGGGCGGGATGATTGTCGAGTCCGGCAAATTCGACTGGGGCCAAAACGACAAATTTCCAACGCTGACACAACCGAACGCCTCCTATCATGGATTGAAGTTCCACGAGACCTTTGGAGACATGGCCTACTCGATTGCCATTCGCGCACTCTCGCTCCGCGATCTCGGTCCTGCGCTCAGCCCCACGAACGCCTTCTACATTCTAAACGGGATCGAAACGTTGCCATTGCGCATGGAGCGACACTGCGACAACACGCTCAAGGTTGCTAAACACCTTGAGGCCCACCCGAAGGTGGACTGGGTCTCCTACGCCGGACTGAAGTCGAGCCCCTACTACGATCTAGGCCAGAAGTACCTGCCGCGCGGGGCTGGAGCTGTGTTCACGTTCGGCGTCAAAGGTGGCTTCGAGTCCGGCGTCACGCTGGTTGAGAACGTCGAGCTGTTCTCGCATCTCGCCAACATTGGCGACACGCGCAGCTTGATCATTCACCCAGCATCAACCACCCATCGCCAACTGGAAGAGGCTGAGTTGATCGCGGCGGGTGCTGGTCCTGACGTTGTTCGGCTGTCAGTGGGTATCGAAAGCGTCGATGACATCATCCAAGATCTGGATCAGGCTCTCGCCAAAGTCTAGTCAGGCGGAAATAAAAATAGCGACCGCGGTGATTGTGATCAACGACACCGCGGTCTGGAATGTAATAAGTCCGGCCATCAAGGGTGCGTCAGCGTTCATGCGTTGCGCCATAATGAACCCTGAAGATGACGTGGGCATTGCCGCGTAGAGGATCAGCGCCGCCGCACCGACGGGCTCGACATCGAACAACCAAGCCAGCACGGCAACCAACGCCGGCAAGCCGATAAGACTTAACGCGGACGTCGCCAGAACTTGGCGGCCCGCCGCGCGCGCCGCAGCGAGATCAACACCGGCACCCACCGCAAACAGACCGATCGGCAGTGCCGCCCGGCCTATCACCTCAAGCGCCGCAAAATCGTTGAGGAACGGTCCCGCGCCTACCGCATTGAGGAGCAATCCAATGAATACGCTAAGGATGAGCGGGTTGCGGACAACTTGCCCAAACGCATGGCGCAGGCCGCCGGTTTCATTTCCATTCCGGGCAAACATGTAGACCGCCAGAATCAGTCCTGCAGGAATCCACACCGCAATAACAATGGAGACCTGGGCCAGCGCATCCGCGCCCAACACCGCCAAACAGGTCGCGATTCCCATGTAACCGTTTGGTCGAATGACGCCATGGAAGATGCTCCCGAAGGCACCGGGCGTGATCCCAAACACAGTGCGCGCTAGAATAAGAATGACAGTTGCGGCGGCCAACGTCGCGGCGACCGTCAGCACCATCGGACCCGCGTCGAGGTCGTTGAGGCGACCCGTGGCGATCGCATCGATCACCAGCGCCGGCAATAGAACGTAGAACGTCAATTTCTCCGCGGGCGCCCAAAACGTATCTGGCATGAACGCGGCGCGCCTCATGCCATAACCAATCGCGATAGGAATGAAGACCGCGAGAACAAGTAAGAAAACTTGAATCACGAGATTCTAATCGCCTTCGCCAGTCGCCACCGCATCACCAAACCTTGTTTGCACTCGGTCAGGCGGCAGCAGGCTCGCTGTCAATCCCGCGCTGCACGCGAAAAAGGCAAGCGCGAGGAACAATAAATCGAGGGAGCCGGTCCAAGCCGCGATGGCAGGGACCAGCGCAACGCCCAGCGTGCCGACGCCAAGGGTAAGCACAAACTTCACCCCGAACATACGGCCCCGCCACGCAAGCGGTGTGTAGCGTGCCAATAAGGCGTTCTCCGCCGGCTGCCCAGCTACGTTGAGTCCAACCATCGCAATTGCCAACACCACAAGGCCGTAGTTAAACGTGAGAAATGCGATCATGATGACAGGGATCTGGAGAACCTGTGTCCACATGTAGACCCGTTTGAGCGAGAACCGGTCCGCCAGTTCGCCGCCGATCAATTGGGTTGCCGCGGAGATCGCATAGACCAATGCCACGAGCGAGCCGGCGGCAAGCGCGCCCCCATCGGCCACCAAACGGTCAGCAAATATTTTCGGCATCGCGACGGAGGTACTTTGGAAGATCAGACCAACCGCAATCACGGTCGCAAATAGCGCCAGGAAGGCACGACGCACATCGCGCGCTGGGATGGCCTGAGCTGCGGGTTGCGCGACGCCCGGTGTTTCACGGACATCTCCGCGCAGAATCAGGATAACAAACACGACCCCCACCCCAATGGAGATCAACCCCGGCACGAAGAAGGCGGCGCGCCAACCGAAAAACTCCGCGAGCACGCCGGCGACGAGTGCTGCCCCCGCCGTTCCCATGCTGCCGAAAACGCCGTTGATCCCAAGCGCGCGGCCCGGATTGGGCGCGTTGCGCACCAGCCAGGAAATTCCTACTGGGTGATAGATCGCCGCAAATGTGCCGATCGCCGTTAGTCCGATCATCAGGCCGATGCGCGTATCGGCCAGTCCAGTCACGACCGCCGCACCGCCAACGCCGAAGAAAAACACCGCCATCATCCCCGGTGCGCTCCAGCGGTCAGCGAGCCATCCGGCCGGCAACGCCGCTACCCCAAACATCACAAAGCCAGGCACCGCAAGCCATTGCAGGTCGGCGTAGGAAAACCCGAACTTAGTCTCAATGACCAACACCACCGTGGCATAAAGCAGCATGAACATATGCGCGAAGGTGTGCGCAACGCTGGAAACTGCGAGCGCAACCTGGGTATCGCGACGGCCTGCTGCCGATGGATTAGTCACCCGTCTTGGTCTGCTGATGCGGCGGCTGTTTCGCGTGCAATCCATTCAAGATAGTCCGGATTACCACCCTCGACTGGCAGCGCAACCACGCACGGGCACGAAGAGGAATGCAGGGTCTTGACTCGGTCGGTGAGTTGCACCACCAACTCATCTCTCGTTTTCACGACAAGTACCGCCTCAGAATCTTCCTGAACGGCGCCCTCCCACCAATAGATCGAGGTCACAGGATCGATGATGTTCACGCACGCGGCTAGTCGCGCCTCTACCAGAGCCCTGCCAATCTCAACGGCCTCCGCACGATCATTCGTTGTGATGTAAACGAAGCACGCCGCGCTCATCGCCAGGCCCGACGGTAGGCGTGCAAGGCCAGAATGGCAGTTGTGAACAAGACCAAACCGCCCGCTTGATGCGCGGCTGCAAGAGGCACCGGCGCAACGAACACCAGTGTGGAAATACCGAGCAGGACTTGCGCAATTGCAGTAAGCGCGAGCACATTCATCCACCGCGAGAAGCGTTCGTCGACAGCCACCATTCGGTGAAGTATCCAGAAAAGAAGCACCGCGGCGACCGTCACAATCCCGAAGACCCGGTGGGTGAATTGGATAGTGATGGTGTTCTCAAAAAAGTTGATCAGTGTCGGCTCGTGATCGAACAAGCCCAGTGGTATCCACCGCCCGTCCATCAGAGGGAATGTGTTGTAGGCAAAGCCCGCGTCGGTCCCGGCGACAAACCCGCCCGACAGGATCACTAAAAACAGCCACAACACGAGAAGGCGCAATCCAACCCCAACTGCGGCGTTCTTCCCCGCCCCCGATACCGGCGCAAGCAGCGATAGCGCCGTCCAAAGCATGTAGCCATAAATCAAGACGGCCAATCCTAGGTGAGCCGTCAATCGGTATTGGCTGACGTCAGGTCGATCTACCAGCCCGCTTTGCACCATGAACCACCCCAGAAAACCTTGCAGCCCGCCCAGAACAAACAACGCCACCATCCGCGGCACCATCGCGCCGCGGATTCGGCCAGTCAGCAAAAAGAATAAGAACGGCAGTAGGAATGCCAAGCCGATAGCTCGGCCCAGCAATCGATGCGCGTATTCGAACCAAAAGATGGGTTTGAACGCCTCTAGGGTCATCCCGACATTAATCTTTTGATACTCGGGAAACGCGCGATAGCGCTCAAAGATGACGGCCCAAGCCTCGTCATTGAGCGGCGGCAGCGCCCCCATCAGCGGGCGCCAGTCGACAATCGAAAGACCGGAATCGGTCAATCGCGTCACGCCACCCAACACAACCATGACGAAAATCAAGAAGCCGACGCCGACCAGCCACCAGCCCACCGGGGCGCCCGACGGCAAACCCCCTCGGGATTGGACTGGATGATGCGCCATAGCCTGGGTCATCCCGGGAACGTATCAGGCTTGGGAGGCCTAGGCAGTACCTGGTGGCGCGACAGATTGCCGCCCATTTTGCAGCCGTTTATCGTTATTTACCCGTGGCTCGCTAGAACACCTTATGTATGAATTTGAGCGTCGCTATCATACCTGGGGCCCAAGGTCGGATGAACGCGTCTGCCGACGGTAAAGGCGCTCTCATCGATGAACAGCATTTGCGCCTGGCCACCCTCGGTCGTGGCAATTCGCTCATTGGTGAAGACATTGCCCCCTACTTCGAGGAGACGCGACTCCGATTGAGGCGCTGTCCCGGTCGTGTCTGGACTGAGCGCAGCTGGCTTCAGTGCCATCGCGCAACGTCAGAGCGCTAACGGAGGGTGGAGAGAGACAAAGAAGTCAAACAAGAATGGTTAGGCACCTAAACGATTTCATAAAGCACCCTTCGGCAAGCCCGAATGCCAACAATAGTTGGCCATACTCACTAGATATTATTACACATCAAATCGACGCACGGATGCACAGACCGATCATCATGGCTCCCTCCGCAACGTCATTCTATACTCTTGCCCAGAGCCAACAATGAACAGTTTTCAACCAATTCTCTCGTTCTTGGATTGGTGGGGTGTAGAGCTTCGCTCGTTTATCCCGCCGAGGCTCCGTCGTGCGCTTGGCCTCTCCCGTGACCAACTGTTCATCCGCCTTGATGGGAGCAACGTCGACGCCCACCTCGATAGGGGCGATGGGCTAGAATTGGTCGCCGCGACGGAGGTAACGCCCGAGGACTGGAGCCATCTTGGCGTCAACTTTACCCACGCTCTCCGCGGCTTGAGTGCAGGTGCCATTGAAACAACCCTCATCATCAGCGCTTCGCAGGTGGTGCGTCGCCGGTTGCGGCTTCCGCCCACGCCGGATCGAGACTTGCCGGGATTGTTGTCCTTCGAGATCGAGCGTCACACGCCGTTCAAACCCGAAGAAGCGTACTTCTCTTACCAACGCGACGGGACGCATGGCGATTCAACGGACATCACGATCGACGTTGCGCCACGTCGCGTTGTCGATCCGCTGATAGCGGCTTTGTCGCAGATGGGTTTCCCACCAACGAACGTGGCGCTCGGCGACAAGGCAAGGAACGTCGCCGGATTAGGCACGACATCCGCGCGAGAGGGCCCGAGGTTGGCTGCTGCACTGCTCGTTCTTCTTCTTGTTGCTGCAGCCGTATCTCCGTTGTTGCGCCTCGAGGCAATCGCAGACGGTTTGTCCCAAGACCTTCAAACCGCGCGACAAGATGTCGGGCTGGTAGCCGAGGGCGACGACGCGAGAGCGCTGACTATACGGCGCTTTCTCGACGGCGAACGGCTGACGCGCTCCTCGCCCCTTGCTGTTCTAAATGAACTTTCGGGACTCCTGCCCGATGGCACATGGCTTGTTCAGTACGGGCAGGCCGGACGTGCGGTGACATTAGAAGGTCAGACTGAGACCAGCGCGGGCCTTATACCGCTGCTCGAAAGCTCGGAGCGCTTCAACTCCATTGAGTATGATGCACCGGTTACGCTTGAGGGCCGCGATGGCCGTGAGCGGTTTACTTTTTCTCTACGACTTGCGGGCGATGCGTCATGACACGTGGTTCGCCAGCATCTCGCTTTGCAGCCCTGCTTCTTTTTGCGGCGACGATCCTAGCAGCCTATTGGCTCGTTGGCTGGCGCCTCCAAGCTGCTTACCAAGAAGTGCTCGCTAATATCGGCGATCGGCGACTGGTGCTGGCACGAATGGACGCAGCAAAAACGCACGACAATGCGCTTGCCGCAACGTTGCGTACCCGCGAAGAAGCCGCGGGCGATTCCGTAATCGCCGCCGAAACCGACAGCGGCGCCGCAGCATTACTACAATCCCACCTTCAGAAATTGCTGGAAAACAGCGCGGCGCAACTCACCAGCGTTGAAGCGCTACAGAACGAGACGCGAGATTCCTATCGAACCGTTAGCCTCCGCGCGCAGTTCACAACCGGACACGAAGGCCTGCGGCAAATTCTTTTCGCGCTTGAGGCAGGTCGCCCGGTGGTCTTTCTGGACAATACGACCATCAGCGCCAGGTCGGTTCGTGCTTTCGGGGTCGAGCGCCCCCTTGATGTCCAAGTCGATCTCACCGCCTTCCGCGATTCAGATAGTTCGAAACCGCAACGATGAATCGGATCCCGTTCATACTTCTCGGGGTCGTGTTCCTCACCGTCGCGATCGGTGCGTGGTTGCTACCGCCTTCGGCTGTCGGCCCCGACGCCTCTACCGCGAGCCACCCCCAATCGACAGGCCCCGCTGCGTTCGCGAACAAGCAGGGCGACATCGAAGATTTCGCAGCACTGGGCGAACGGCCACCATTCAGTGCGACACGTCGCGCAATACTTTCGGCATCGGACGATAACGCGGCACTCGTGCTGGGGCGCTACCGTTTGTCGGGGGTTGTCGTTGCTCCCAGCGCCCGGTCGGTGATCCTCAGCGGATTGGACAACCGGTCCCTGATTGTTGCTGAAGGTGAAACCGTTGACGGCTGGAAGGTTGACAAGATCACCGCCGAAAAGGTGGTCTTTACGTCGGACGGGCGGCGCCAAATCTTTCCAGTTAATCAGTCCGGCCGATGAGGGCTTCGGCTCCATTGATTCGATCAGGCTCGCTTCGTAGGGTGCGGCGTCGGGCATGGAGGAACTTAGGGTGAACTGCAGACTGGCTTTTGCCGGTGCGACGCTGATGGTCGCGGCGGCCTGTACGGCGCAGCCCATCCGTGACGTCTCCGAACTGCCCGCGACGATTTCCGAAACCGGCCCACGCGTCGTCCAGAATCAGGCGTCGGTGCCGCCCCCGGGTCCGGCGGCTCTCGCCGCATCAGCACCCGCAGTGGCCAAGCGACAACCAAGGATCGATGAGATCTACCCGGCACGGACCAACGCTAGCGCCGGTGGTGGCGCCCGGCCGTTGCGTGGCAGCGAGGGCGATATCACCCTGAATTTCGACAACGCCGACGTCCGTGAAGTAGCGCGTGTCATCTTGGGTAATCTGCTAGGCCTCAATTATGTCATTGACCCCAATGTCTCCGGTGTAATTAGCCTCGCATCATCCCGACCGTTGCGGCGCGATGACCTTTTCCCCACGTTCGAAGCAGTTCTCTCTAGTCAGGGGATCAGACTCTTTAACTACGGAAACGTATTGCGCCTAACCCGGTTGAACGATGCCCAGACACGGGCCGGTGGCGGCATCAGTTTTGGCACGGGGACCGCCTATCGAATATTCCCACTCGAGTTCATCGCCGCAGCACAGTTAGAGACGGTCTTGACGCCTCTATTGCCACAAGGCGCGCTTGCCGTCGTTGACCCCGTGCTGAACCTTGTTGTAGTCGCGGGCGATTCAGCCGCGATGCGATTGGCCGCAGGTACGATTAATATCTTCGATGTAAACCGTATGGCGACCCAGATATCGGCGATCGTCACCTTAGAAAATGCTGATGCCACGGTAGTCGGGGCCGAGCTCAACAACGTCTTCGCCTCGACCGGATCACTATCAGGCGGCGACGGACAGCCCGGCTCTCTACAGTTAATTCCGATCGAGCGCCTCAATGGTATTTTGATCGTGGCCCAAAACCGCGAATTGGTGGAAGACGCACGAGAGTGGATTTTTCGACTCGATCGCAAACACGATCCCGCGGAGCGACGCGTGTTCGTCTATTACGTTCAGCATGGCGGAGCGCAACGTATCGCCACCGCGCTTAATGAGATTCTCGGCAGCAATGTCGGCGGCGCCCCAGCCGACGGCGATGGCCCAGACACGACGGCAACCCCGTCGGGCCTTCTGGAGGCAAACCTTCG
>JAPKDI010000368.1 GCA_026421105.1 Alphaproteobacteria bacterium
GATATCAATGCCCCACAGACCTCGATCAGCGGACTGGGCCGCCATGACGTCATGGCCGACCTTGGTGCGGATGAAGAGGCACGGCTGAACTATCAAATGGCCTTCTCGCGGCACCTGCGCGAAAACGTGCAGAACCAGAACAAGAGTGTGTTTGAGGGGCGCGTTGAACCAGCCTTCAAACGGACCGAGGGGCGCAAGCCCAAGGATCGTCATGAAGTGCGCCGCGCCATGCTGCAAGACCCTGCGTATCAGTGGTGGGCCTGTATGCGGCGCCATCAACAAGAGATGGGCAGCCAGCACAAGATTCCGATTATCGAACGCCAGATCGATTCGCTGATCGAAAAATCGCACGTGGCGAATCCGATACACGGCACGCTGCATCTCGACGATGAAGTCCAGACCCCGCGTTATCAGAGCGCGATGGACATGCATTGGATGCCCGGCAGTTATCATGCCGAGGAGCAAGAGAACGATGTGTTCTCTGGCGCGCTCTATGACCTCGGCGGTCTCTACATGGGTACCGGCGGCAAAATGGGTCCGTACAATGATGGGCCAGGTTGGTCGGTCGTGCATTGGCTCAACCACACCTACCCCGACTTTAAGCCGAGCCAAGTACTCGATATTGGCTGCACGGTGGGTCACTCGACGTTGGCCTATGCCGACGCCTGGCCTGACGCTGAAATACACGGCCTCGATTTCGCGGCACCTTTGTTGCGCTATGGCCATGGTCGGGCTGAGTCGCTTGGTCGCTCAGTACATTTCTGGCAGGGGCTCGCCGAGGATACGAAGTTTCCCGACAACTCCTTTGATCTCGTCGTCTCGTCGATGTTCCTCCACGAAACTTCGCACAAGGCGGTCTACAATATCGCTGAAGAGGCGCACCGTGTGTTGCGCCCGGGCGGGTTGATGCTGCACGTCGAGCAGCCGCCGTTTGCGCTGATGGACAGCGCCTGGCGCCAGTTCGAAATGGATTGGGATACCCACAACAACAACGAACCGTTCTGGGGCCCGATGCACGACATGGACCTCGAAGATGTTGCGGTCAAAGGCGGGTTCGATAAGAACAACGTCGAACAGACGATGGCACCGTTTGTCGTGCCGCAGCATGACGGTTCAATGCACGTGCCTGAAAAGGGTGAGTGGTTCTTTTTCGCTGCCCGCAAGTAACGGTAGCCTCAAGTCAAAAAGATAAAGGCCGGGATGTTTCCCGGCCTTTATCTTTTTGTGAAGCTCTAATCCTAGGTGCGGAGCTGCGTGGCCCGTCCGGCTTGCCGGCGTTCCTCTTCGGCCTTCTCTTCGCCGTAGAAATCCCGCGTCGATACCACGCCGACAATACGACCCTCGTCCATCACCGGGAGGTGACGATAGCTGCGCTCATTCATCGCTTTGAGCGCATCAAGCGCGCTGGCGCTGGCACCGATGGTGTCCGGGTTTGCGGTCATCACTTTTGATAGCGGCGTCATGTCGGGATCGAGACCATCAGCGACGACGCGGTAGACCATATCGCGCTCGGTAAAGATCCCTTCGAGAACGTCCTTGTTCATCACCAAGACGGACCCAACCCGGCGATGTTTCATGAGGCGGGCGGCATCGCGCACGTGATCTGCACCGGTCAGAGCGACCAATGTTTGGTCGGATACAACGTCTCGCACGAGGCGGCGTTGATTGGCCATGTCTCTCCTCCTTTTCCAGGCAGGCTTGGGTGCGTTTCTTGGTGGGGCAGTCTACCACGATACCACTCGGCACGATTTAGACTGTTTTTCTCTCACTATTTCAGTGGTTTAGCGTGCCTTGCGGGCGGTAAAGAACAGCCAAAGGTCCGGTCCGCGAACTTCGACCCCTTTAGGGCCCTTAGCGCAACCCGGGCCCATTTCTCGGCCCACGCCGTCGGCTGGAAACCCGGCCTCGGTGGCCAGGCTGACGAGGTCCATATCGCGAAAGGCGCAGCGATAGG
>JAPKDI010000369.1 GCA_026421105.1 Alphaproteobacteria bacterium
GGTTCCTGGCGCAACACACCAACGAAGGGAAGCTCACGATAGTAGTGCGCGTAGTCCAGCCCGTAGCCGACGACGAATTGGTCAGGGCAGGCAAAGCCAACATGATCTGCTTCGATCGGCATTTTTCGTTTGCCGGGCTTGTCGAGAAACACACAGATACTGACCGACTTAGCGCCGCGATCCTGGATCAACTGCTTGGCAAAAGCCATCGTGCGCCCAGACTCCAGGATGTCGTCCACTAACAAGACATCCAAGCCGCTAACGTCGTCAGAGATATCGCGTGTAATGCGCACGTCGCCAGAACTTTCAGTACCGGCACCATAGCTCGTCAACGTCAAAAAATCGATGCGCGGGTGCATTCCCGCCCGGTGCAACGACCGAATGAGGTCGGCGCAGAAAACAAAACTCCCCTTGAGGATCGCAATGACCATGCAGGTGCGGTCAACATGTGCCGCGATCTCACCGCCGAGGAGGTCGACGCGCTGCGCTATCGACTCAGCTGAAAAAAGAACCTCGACCTCGGAGCGACCACCCGCTGGCTCGCTCTCCGCCGTGGCGGCGCTCATCCCTGAACCTGTGTGACCCAGACAACCCGAAAGCCTACGGCTTCCACCGGTGGATCGATGACGCTGGTTCGGTATTCGAATTTGTCGAGCGGGCCAAGCAACGATGCCGGCGCGCGAAACTTCCACTCACCCACGACGTTGTCGTTTTGGTCCAACAGCAGAACTTGCAAGGCTTGGGGAACAGCGCGGGTTGTTCGCGTGATGTTCTGCACCTCACCCTCGATGTCGATCACCCAAGTGTCGTCGTCGTCACGCTTAATGAAGTTTGGCTTAAGAATTTTGAGGCCTTCGCCTGGACCCGTGGCGCGTGGCGCCGTGTCGAGGCCGACCAAGTCATAGGCCGACTTCGCTGCAGGAAAGTAGGCGATCACCCCGGAGCGGAGGAAGAACAGTCCCGCCGCCACACCCACAACAAGGACCCCGAGGACAGCCCAGCCAATAAGACCACTACCGGCCTCTTTTCGCGAACGACTGGCGCGACCGCGATCTCGACGCCGGGCAGCGGCGGGCGTACGACCTCGCGGTTGGCGAGCCGGAACGTCAAGGCCGAAGTCCGGAACCTCAACGCCGTCATCGTCGTCATCGTCGACAGGGGCAGAATCAGTCTGCGTTCGCTCAGTCCACGTGTGCCCACATTTCACGCATCGCAGCGCGCGACCGTGTGGAACGAGAACTTGAGCGTCGAGTTGATACCGCGTACTGCAGTTCGGGCAGGTGACAATCATGCTACGAGGTTGATTTTACGGCCAAAAACGTTATAGGCCCTTTGGTTATCTGTTGACAAGCACGCCCGCTGGACGGTGTAGCCCAGCATGTGCGATTCTTCCGTGCCCTCCAAGGAGAAATCTCGCGCGTGGTTCGATTCGAGAACGTCGGAAAGCGCTACGGCCATGGTCCCGAAGTGCTGCGCGACCTGACCTTTAGGTTAACGCCGGGGTCATTCCACTTCCTTACCGGGCCTTCCGGAGCGGGTAAAACCACGCTTCTTAAGCTGATGTATCTGGCGCAAAGACCGTCACGCGGCGACATAGAGATATTTGGTCAGGACATCGGCAAGACGCGGCGACGCGATTTGCCCCCATTGCGCCGACGTATTGGCGTCGTGTTCCAGGATTTTCGCTTGCTCGACCATCTCAGCGCTCTTGAAAATGTCGCGCTACCGCTGCGGATCGCAGGTGCTCGGCGGGAACGAATCGAAGCGCATGTGGCTGAATTGCTCGCCTGGGTGGGGTTGGCTGGTCAGATCAATGCAAAGCCGCCAACGCTGTCGGATGGCGAAAAGCAGCGCGTTGCGATTGCCCGAGCGGTTATTGGTCGGCCAAATCTCTTGTTGGCAGACGAGCCGACCGGCAACATCGACCTAGCTCAGGGTCTGCGCATTCT
>JAPKDI010000370.1 GCA_026421105.1 Alphaproteobacteria bacterium
CGGTAGTGCTCGGGCTTGAACGGCCCTTTCTTGTCGAGATGTAGGTATTCGGACTGGCGATCATTGAGCACCGAAAGGCGGGCGCCCAGCTTTTTCAGATGGAGTGCGGCAACCTTCTCGTCCAGTTCCTTGGACAACACGTAGACCTTATTTTTGTAAGAACCAGTGTTGTTCCACAGTTCAATCTGCGCAAGCACTTGGTTGGTGAACGAGGCACTCATCACGAAACTGGGGTGGCCCATCGCGTTGCCGAGATTCACCAAGCGACCCTTAGATAGGATGATCAACTTCTTGCCGTCAGGAAACTCGACTTCGTCAACCTGCGGCTTGATCTCATCCCATTTGAAGTTCCTGAGCGCGCTGATCTGAATTTCGGAATCGAAGTGACCAATGTTGCAGACAATAGCGTGGTCTTTCATCTCTCTCATATGATCGAGGGTGATGACATCCAGGTTCCCCGTCGCCGTTACGAAGATATCGCCTTGAGGCGCCGCGTCTTCCATGGTGACGACCTCGTAGCCCTCCATTGCCGCCTGCAACGCGCAAATAGGGTCGACCTCCGTAACCAACACCCGGCAGCCGGCACTGCGTAGCGACTGCGCTGAACCTTTGCCGGTGTCTCCGTACCCCGCAACAACGGCGACTTTGCCTGCCATCATCACGTCGGTGCCGCGCCGAATGCCGTCAACGAGGCTCTCGCGGCAACCATAGAGGTTGTCGAACTTCGATTTGGTCACTGAGTCATTGACGTTGATCGCGGGGAACAGCAGCGTCCCGTTCTTTTCCATTTCATAGAGCCGGTGGACACCGGTGGTTGTCTCTTCCGTCACGCCCTTAGCCGCATCGCCGAGTGAGGTGTACCAGCCCGGTTTTTCGGTGAGTCGTTTCTTAATCGACGCGAAAAGAACTTCTTCCTCTTCGTTGCCGGGATTGTCGAGGACCGAGATATCTTTCTCTGCTTCTCGACCGAGGTGAACCAAAACAGTGGCGTCGCCACCGTCATCAAGAATCATGTTGGGTACGCCGCCGTCGCTCCACTCAAAGATTTTGTGCACGTACTCCCAGTATTCTTCCAGCGTCTCACCTTTTATGGCGAAGACTGGGATCTCTTTAGCGGCGATCGCCGCAGCAGCATGATCCTGCGTTGAATAGATGTTGCACGACGACCAGCGAACGTCGGCGCCAAGTTCAACCAATGTTTCGATCAACACGCCGGTCTGCACCGTCATGTGAATGCTGCCCGCAATTCGCGCGCCTTTAAGAGGCTTCGAGGCTCCGTACTCCTCGCGAAGCGCCATCAGACCGGGCATTTCGATCTCGGCGATGTTTAGTTCTTTGCGCCCCCAGTCGGCGAGCGTGATGTCTTTGACGATGTAATCAGTGAATTCGGTCATATTGGCTCCGGCGCAAGGGGCCCGGCCACCGGCGGGTTCCGGGGCGCGAGACGGTTCTTCAAAAAAATGTTGCAGCTACATAGCAAAAAATTATGAAGAAATAAAGATATCTTTATATCGTGATCTTTATTTTGTCTCATCGAACCGCGCCACGACCAAGGCCTATTGGGCGTGCACCGTAATAGCGGAACCTCAGCCTGCCACCGATAAGAGGAGGCCCATAATCGACCGGGTAAGGACGGTGTGTTCATCCTTCGAAACTGTGATTTCAGCGCCAAATTGCTCGGCCTTTTTTAAGAAACGGGCGGCCGCTCGGGCATATAGGCCGCGTTCGTTGATGATCGACAGGTCTTTGACGTGCCGTTCGCCGTCGTTAGCCATTGCCTGTCAGTGCTACCGAGCACCGGATGTGCGTACGAACCGTTTCTTCCCCGGCGACGGCGTCGCCGTTATGTCGGTGTTGTCGGTGCTGCTGTGGTTGGTGTGGAGCTTTAGCAGCATCGGCAGATAAGCCCGGCTATCACTTCGGCATCGGGCCCCCACATCTTGGCGCT
>JAPKDI010000028.1 GCA_026421105.1 Alphaproteobacteria bacterium
GCGGACGACCCCAGAATTGGCATGCCACGCTCGAGTGACTGACGGGTCATTTCATTGTGGAACACACCAGCGTTCAACAACATGTCGAGTGTGCCGATCTTGGTAGAGTTTTTGAGCACGAACGGCGCAACATTCTTGAACATCGGGTGATCCGCGCGGAACGGGGCAACCGTTGAAAACGGCAGATCGTTGTCGAAGATGACGGCTTTGATGATGTCGTGCTTCCAGGGCTCGATAATCTGGATCTCTTTCAACAGATCATAGTTCGAGAACATGCCCGATGGTTTTTCGAAAGACCGATCCTTTGCCGAAAATATGGCCTTAATCGAGGCCTCTGAATTCCCGACAATGGCATAGGCCACATCGAGCGGAATAACGGCAACTCCGCCTTCGGCAATAACGTCGACCACTTGTTTCGACTGTGCGACGACATCGTCCTGTTTAAGCCGGGTCTGCTTTTCCGCCATGGTGTTCGTACTCCGTTACTAGTGAAAGTTACTCTGCGGCTTGGGTTTGGGTACCGACCCGCGCGAGGTATTCGATGGTCTCTTTTTCGGTGACGACATCCGCATATTTCGCGTTCATGTCGAACAGATTGGCCTCGTGGGGACGTTCGTCACGATCACCACATGCTTCGCCCACAACGATCGGACGGAAGCCGTAGGACACCGTATCAATACACGTGGCACGAATGCAGCCACTGGTGGTCAGGCCGGTGAGGATCAGGGTATCGATCCCCGCTGCCGTGAGCGTGGACGAGAGGGTTGTACCAAAGAAGGCACTGGGATACTGCTTGGAAATTACCAGCTCGTCCTCTTTGGGTTCCAAGCCCTTAGGCCAGGCGCCCATTGGGCCACCTTGCTCCATGATATGGAGCGTTGGAACTTTTTTGATGAACATCCCGCCGTTGATGCCACCTTTGGTGAAGACGACGTTGGTATAAATGACTGGAACGCGCGAGCGGCGAGCCGCATCACGAATGCGGATACCTGACGCCAGTGCATCATCGACACCGGCATAGAGCGGGGAGGACTTGTCGAAGTAAGCTTCGACATAATCAATCAAAATGAGTGCGGGACGCTCGCCAAAGCCGAGGCGCTTGTTGTACCCAGCGCCTTCGTAATCGTCGTCGAGGTTTTGCTCGGCCATTTGCGCTTTCCCTTGAACTAACTAGATTTGGCTTGGCGCCGCAGATCCGCGGCGGGGTCGTCATCCGCCATGGTGTCGATGCCCCATTTCTCTTCAAACGCCCAGACGTCGGGAAAACCCATGAGGGTGTGCATCTCTAGTCCGGGCATCAGCGGTACTTCGATGTCAGCAGTGGATCCCTTTGTCTTGAGCGTGGTGAAGACGCTCTTGATCGAGTGTGCCGCCGCAGCAAACGCCGTCCCGGGGTAGATCGCGAATGCGTAGCCGAGTTCTTTGAGCGTCTCTGAAGCAACCACCGGCGTCAGGCCAACGTCTGAAATATTGATCATCAGTGGTTGGTCGAACCGCCTGGCAATGATTTCCATTTCCTCTAAAGAGATCGGGGCCTCAACAAAGAGAACATCGGCGCCCGCCTCAGCGTATGCCTCGGCCCGACGGCATGCGCTGTCGAGGCCTTCGTTGGCCCGGCTATCGGTGCGCGCGATAACGAGAAAATCTGAATCTTGCTTGGCATCGACCGCAACTTTGATCCGCATGACCATGTCTTGGGTCGAGACCAATTGTTTGCCGGGTGTGTGGCCGCATTTTTTGGGGTCGGCTTGGTCCTCGATGTGCAGGCCGCACGCACCCGCTGCCTCGTACCCACGGACGGTTTGGGCAATGTTGAGCAAGCCGCCGTAGCCAGTATCGGCGTCGGCAATAAGGGGTGTCGTAGTCCCCGAAGCGATGTGGCCAACACGTGTGACCATGTCGCGGTAGCTGGCGAGCCCGGCATCAGCGACGCCAAGATATGACGCCACCGCGCCATAGCCCGTCATGTAAATGCCAGGAAATCCCATGCTATCGGCAATGCGCGCTGAGATCATGTCGTAGACGCCTGGTGCTACGAAGAAATCCCGTGCTCGAACTCGGGCCGCAAGAGTTTTGCGCTTCTCTGCCGACATAACTTCCTTCCCTGGGCACGCCGAAGGCCGCCCCACAGACGCGTGGCGCCACTTGGGCGCCACGCAATCTCTTGGTCCCGGGGTAATTCCCGGTATGTAGGCCTTCGACTACTCGGCGGCTTCGCGGAGCTTCTGTGCTGCCACCTGGTGCCATTTCTGGAACACTGGTGCGGCAGGTGGATCGAAGCTGGTTTCGGCTTTGCACCGGGCCTTGAGCTCGGCAATGGTCCCGCCAAAGTTGAACAACTTGATTTCGCCACGCTCTTTCGTGAGCTTAGCCCGAAGGGTCACAGTTGCTTTCTCATCGACAGAAAGATCGCTGTTCAGCACGACGCCGTAACGCTTGGCGCCGTCAACCGATACAAGGCCACGATCGACGTCCTTCGCAACACGCTCGGCCGGCCGTTTGAACGGGTCACCCCATCCACCGCCACCCCAGGTGTTGAAGTAAAGGATATCGCCCTCTTCAACCTTGATGTGATCCTTTTTCGACGGCATCAACTCTTCGGTGCCGTCGGCACGAACCATCAGCTTGTTGCTGCGTCCGCCCGGCAGACCGCCATTCACTCCCCACGGATAGGTGAGCCATCGATCATCGTGGATCGAGATTTCACCCGGCTCTAGGAAGCGATAGCCGGTCGAGATGCCGTTACCGCCACGGTGCAGGCCAGGCCCACCCGAGTCGGTGATCGACTTGTAAATATCGATCCGGAGTGGGAAGTAGCTCTCCAAGTATTCGCACGGCACGTTGGTGAACGACGGCCACAAGGAGTGCCCATCGGCGCCATCTCCAACCGGACGGCCTGGAATGCCACCAAAACCGATTTGGTATAGCTGATACCACTCACCGTTCTTGTCGTAGCCCGAGTACATAAAGTGTGGGCTATCGGAGAACCCGGCTGCGTTCAACGCATCCGGTGCGCCCTGACCAAGCAGGCCACCCATGATGTCGAAGATGCGTCCGAGCATATGAGTCCGGCAGGAAAGCGCCGCCGGCTTCATCGGCTTGAGGATCGTGCCCGCTGGGATCGTCACATCGACGAGGTCATAGAACCCATCGTTAAAGAGGATCTGCGGATCAAAGATGTTGATGGTGAAAGCACCGAGGAACATCTTGAACATTTCCTCGTTGAGATAGAAGTTTATCGAACTCTTCGATTGCGGATCAGTCCCTGTAAAGTCGAAGTAAGCGACCTCGCCTTTACGCTCAACGCTACACGCGATCTTGTAAGGGCCAGTGCCGATACCGTCATCGCAAATGTAGTCCTCGAAGTACGCCTTCTTCTCGGGAATAACCATCTTGATGATGGCGCCCATGGCCCGCTTGTTACGATCGAGCATTTGCTCCATGGCTTCGATGTAGATATCGACGCCAAAGCGCTCCGCGATCTCGATGCAACGCCGCTCTGCGGTGCGCAGCCCGGCGATTAGGGCGTTGAAGTCAGCCCTATTCCAATGCGGCAGGCGGCAGTTGTGCAAGATAAGATCGAGCACTTCCTTATTGAGCTTGCCTTTGCGGTAGATCTTTGTCGGCGGGATCATGATCCCTTCTTCGTAGATCTGATTCGCATCGACCGGGAGGCTCCCTGGCACTTTACCGCCGATATCGGTCATGTGACCAAACATGGCGGACCAGGAAATGACCCTGTGTTGGTAGTAGATCGGCTGCAACACGAGCCAGTCGGGAAGATGGCTGATCGCGCCACGACACTCATAGGGATCGTTGGTCAGGAAGATGTCGCCTTCCTCGATGTCCCCATTGTAGCCGTTGATGAACCCGTAGATGAACGAACCGAACTGACCAACGACCATCTTGCCGTCGTTATTCGCGATCATCGGGAATTCATCATGCTGTTCACGAATGCCCGGCGACATCGCCGTACGGAACAACACTGCGTCCATTTCCCAACGCGCATTCTTAAGCGCGTTCTCGATCAGGTCGAGCGTAACAAGGTCGACCTTGACCTTCTTGAAGGGCTTCTTGTTACCTTGAATGATATTTGCTGACATTTTCGCTCTCCCTGCTACCGACGTTTCGCTTTGGCGGACTTGGCTCTCTTAGAAGACTTAGCCTTCTTGGCCACGGATTTTTTAGCCACGGATTTTTTAGCCACAGATTTTCTTGCCGTGGACTTTCTTGCCGTGGACTTTCTTGCCGTGGACTTACGCGCGGAGGCCTTCTTCTTCGCGGCGGGACGTCTAGCCCCGCTCCGCGCCTTGGCCTTACTAGCCCCGGTCTTACGAACCGGGCGGATAAGGATGTTGCCGTAAGTGTCGACCGTTCCTTGATGGTCCGGAAGGATCAGTGTGGTCGAGTCCATTTCCTCGACGATGGCCGGGCCGGAAATCTTGTGACCGGCCAAAAGCTTGGACCTGTCGTAGATATTGGCCTTCCGGTTCTTGCCCTCGAAGTAGATCTTCGTGGTGCTGGTCACCGCGTTCGTGGGTTCGCCCCGACCGTTTCCGACCTTTTCGGCCTTCACCTTGGTGGCTTTTCCCTGCTGGATCGCCCGCAAGTTCACCAGTTCGTGGTCATGCTCGAGCGCGAAGGTAAACATTTGCTCATGGACCTTGTCGAACTGCTTGGAGATACCCTTGAGACCCTCTTTTGGGAGCTTCTTGGGATCCATTTCGATCGTCAACACGAGGCCCTGACCGTGATACCGAACATCGATTTCGTAGCTAGTCGATTGCTCGGCCACAGGCACGCCCTCGGCGTTGAGCTCAGTTGCGGCCAGTTTGGCCAGGTCTTTCAGGATACCCGTGACTTCCTTGTCGCTGGTCTCGCTGAAGTTCCGGATAAACGAGCGCGAAGATTCATCACGGATACGCGTGGTGGCATCACCGTAAGCGCACAACACGCCTGGCCCTGGCGGAATAATCACTGGCCAAGAGCCCATCAGTTTGCCGAGGGCGTTGCCGTGTAACGGTCCGGCGCCGCCAAAGGCGATGAGCGCGAAGTCGCGTGGATCGAAACCTTGCTCGACAGACACCAAACGAAGGGCGCCGAACATGTTTTCGTTGACGATGTTGTAGATGCCTTCAGCCGCATCGAGGACCGTGAGGTCCATCGTGCCCGCGACCTTTTCGATCGACTTGAGGGAGAGTTCCGGCTTCATCGCCATATCACCGCCCAGTTTGGCGGCGCCTGGCAGGTAACCCAGCGCAATGTTGGCATCGGTCACTGTCGGCTCTTCGCCGCCCTTACCGTATGCTGCAGGGCCTGGGTTCGCGCCGGCCGACTGCGGCCCGACACGCAACGCTTTGGTGAGTTCCGGTGAGTAGGCGATCGAACCGCCACCAGCACCAACCGTCCGAACATCGATTGATGATGCACGAACCGTTACATCAGCAACGCGCGTTTCACGCCGCTTGTGTGCCGCACCGTTTTGCACCAACGCCACGTCGGTAGAAGTGCCGCCCATGTCGAAGGTGAGAAGGTTCTTGTAGCCCGCTTGCCCGGCAATCCAAATCGCGCCGGCAACGCCGCCCGCGGGACCGCTCATCAGCAAGTTAACGGGTGTGTTCTCGGCCGCCTCGACCGAGGCCAAACCACCATCTGAACGAAGCACGTGAAGCTGCACGTCTTTCATCCGGCGCTTAAGTTCGGTGTGGAGGTTCCTAATGTACTTGGAGACAACCGGGCGAACATAGGAGTTCACAACAGTGGTTTCGGTACGCTCGTATTCCTGCATCTCCGGAATGATTTCCGAGGAAATCGAAATGGGAATATCTGGGAAGACTTTTTGCGCAACCTTGCGGGCCTTGACCTCGTGATCACCATTCGAGAACGAATTGATGAACGAGATCGTGAGTGCCTCAATATCCTGTCGTTTCTTAAGACCGCGAAGCTTCTGCTCTAGGTCAGCCTCGTCGAGTTTGCGAACCACATCGCCGCGCGCGCCAACGCGCTCTTCGGCTTCAATGGTGCACTCAAGCGGGGCGAGCGGGTCGGTCTTGTTAAAGATAACCCAGCCACCAAGGCCGCCCGGTACATAGGAGCGCGCAATCTGCAGCACTTGTCCGTAGCCCTTTGTGGTGATCAAGCCAACGCGCGCACCGGCGCCCGTTAGGACTGTGTTGGTCGCGACTGTGGTGCCGTGCATCACGTGCGTGATCTGCTCAGGATCAATTCCGGCCTTGCTGCACACCCGCTCAATTCCGTTGAGCACCCCCTTGGAGGAATCCTCCGGTGTCGACGGCACTTTTGCAGTGTGCGTTGAACCGTTCTTCTCGTTAATCAACAGCAGATCGGTGAAGGTTCCCCCCACATCGACCCCGAGGCGATAAGGCATTCAATTCTCTCCCTGAGTTATCGGTGGACGGCGCTTACCGTCCGACTCGTTTTGGCGACAGACGACCTGCCCATCCATTCGTTTATTAAGGCGAACTATCGTTTTGTTGCCCCGCCGTGTCAACTGGAGGGGCGCCGGGAGAAGCCCGGTTTTCAACGGCTTACCACCCATCAAGACGGGCGATTGGAGGCCGACACATTATTTAGCAAGTTGGGCCTCATCACCCAGTTTTTTACCGTAAATTTCGCCCTCCGCGATCTTACTGCCGCCAATAAGGCCCCGGCGACGTTCAAGCAGGAAGAGCGTGAGGAAAGTGCCGAAAATGATTAGCAGCGAGAAGATTGTTGTCATCGTGCCAACCGCATACAGCGACGGCCGCGCCGCCGTGCCCCGCACAGCCACCATCTCGACAGGAAGGGTGTTGTTCATCCCAGTCACGAGCGCGCTTCGTGAAAATTCGTCGTAGGAGAGCGTGAAACCGAAGAGTGCTACCGCAAGAATACCCGGCGCAACTATAGGGATGACCACAAAGCGCAAGCTCTGCCATCGGGTCGCACCCTGATCTTGAGCCGCTTCCTCAATAGAATGATCTAGGCGGCTGAAAACCGCAAACATGATCAAGACACCGAAAGGTAGCGTCCATGTGAGATGCGCCCCAAGCGCCCCCGACCACCACTGCGACTGGAGACCAATACCGGTAAACCCGACGCCCAGACCAAAGCTGATCAAGAAGGGCGGTGCGATCAGGCTTACGACCACCAGGTAGAACACCCACGTCGCACCCCTAAAACCACGCCTAAATGCTAAGCCGGCGAGAAAGGACACGAGGGTCGTGATGACCATAACAACAAGCGCCAACATAATGGATCGCGCGAACGGCATGCGGAAGTCGCCGGGGTACTCAGGGTTAAAGACCTCGAGAAACCACATAAAAGAGGCTTCGCGGATGGGAAACATCAAGCTACCCGATGGCCCCTGAAACGACAGAATGCCGATGACGATAATTGGCCCATAGAGGAAGGCCAGGAACGCAAAGAAAATCACCGTTCTAATGTAATAGCCGGGCGGATGACCTTCGCCGGCAACCTTTTGGGCACTCATTTGACCAGCCCCTAGAGCTGTTTGCGGATGTCGACGAGACGCATAATCCCACCGACAAAGAGTAGAAGCACAAGTAACAGTATTATCCCGCTCGCAGCCGAGTAGGGATAGCGCGACTGAGCGTATTGATTATATACCGACGTCGCCAAGGTCCCCGACATCCCGCCTGAAAGAAGCCGGACCGCAACAAAATCTGACGCCGTGAGTGCGACAATAAAAATTGTTCCGATGGCTATCCCTGGTCGGGACAACGGGATGATGATGTAAAGCAAGACCTGCCAGCCCTTGGCCCCCTGATCCTTCGCCGCCTCAATCAGGCGGAGATCAATACGCGCCATCACGTTGAACAGCGGCGCCACCATGAACAGTGTCAAAACATGAACATAGGAGAGGATTACCGCGAAGTCCGAGTACAGCAAAAACTGCAGCGGCTCGTCTGTAATACCCAGCCCCATAAGCGACCCGTTGATCAACCCCTCCTTACCGAGAAAGGGCAACCAGGCAATCATGCGCACGACGCCAGAGGTCCAAAACGGAACGACTGCAAGCAAAAACAAGAAGATTTTGATGCGTAGTCTGATTACATCGAAGACGAGGTAATAGGTAAGAACAAAGCCCAGAACCAGCGTGATTGCCCACGTAATGGCGACCGTGCGGATGGTGTCGGCTAGAGCGCTCCAGACCACACTGTCGAACGACAGCGACCGGACATAGTTTTCGAAAGTAAAAACGCCGACTTGCATAGCAAACGGCCCAAACTTAAAAAAGCTATAGAGCAGGATCACTAACATCGGTGCGATCAGGAAGGTCAGCAGGATCAGCACAAGGGGTGATATCTGCAGATATGCACTGAAGCGCCCTAAGGCAGTCTGTTCAGTCTCCATTAGATCTCACTCAAGATTCCTGGAAAAAACCGTACCCACGGTAGGGTCGCATGCGGCGCAAGGTTTAGCTAAAGCTACCCCCGTCCGCAACCCAAATGTGCTGCATTCAGGGGGTTTGCAAATTTTACCTTAAGCCCTTCGCCCGTTAGTCGGCTTCGGTACAGCTATCACCGCCCTCACCCGCGCAGCCAAAAAAAGCGGGACGCCGAAGCGCCCCGCAATTCATTGCATTTCGAGCCGTTTTTAGCCGGACTGAAACTTGTTCCACTTGTCGAGTAGGTATCCGAACTCGTCGTACTCGGAGTTCCAAACCGCAATGTTACCCATACGTTTTTCGTATGAGCCACCATCGCGCACAGTGCCAGGCTGCTCGAGTGGCTTGGTATCCGGACCAGGAATCACGCCCGCTGCGGGTTTACCTTCGTACCAGAAGCCCCACTCGTCAGAGGTCATGAACTTCTTAGTCGCCGCGAGAGTCGGCATGTAGTAGCCCTGACGGCTGAAGTAGGCGCCAGACCAACCCGAAGACAGCCAGTTGAAGAACTCATAGGCCGCATCACGCTTGAGACCATCAAGGCCCTTCGGCATGACGTAACCGATCGTCCAGCCACGATAGCCTTCCTTAAGTTCACCATAGACGCACGGCACGCCCATAGCCTTCGTAACGGTCACTGCAGGCGACCACATCGACTGGATCACGGTCTCGCCGGAAACCATCATGTTCACAGATTCCATGAACCCGGTCCAAAAAGCCCGAATATGGCCCTTCTTCTTGAGATCATTCATGATCACGAACGTCTTGTCGATTTCCTCCTTCGTCATGTTGCCCTTGTTGCCGTAGGTCATCATGCCTGCGCCCTCAATCGCGAGCGCAATATCCATCATCGCAATGTCGGGGAAACCTTGCAGGGCAACCTTGCCACGCCACTCGTCGCTAATCAGCTCGGACCAGCTTTCAAGTTTGCGCCCAGTCAAATCCGGACGATAGCCCAAAGTATCTGCGTTATGGACACTCGGCAGGCCGAAAATCATGTCGGACTCACCAGGCTTTACAAAGCTTTTGCCATCCTTGGTGTACATGACGGTGGTTGGGTTCTGGCCCTGACCAAACGGCGAACTCGGCGTTAGCGTGCCGGTCCGGTAAAGGTCGTTGAACTCATCCCAGTTTGTCAGACGCTTGGTGTCGATCGGCTGAATGTTGCCAACAGCCGATAGGCGGCGGAAGTAGTTGAACGCCGGTTCAGCGATATCGAACGAACCCGGCTGCGTATTGATTCGGTTGGTGATCGTATCAAAATCGAGCGCCGTGATATCGACTTTGAAACCAAGGTCAGCCATTGCCTGCTCAGCCCAAGCCGGCTGATGAGTCACGGCTGAACCGATCGAACGCAAAGTGATATCTTTTAGTTTATTCGCCCAGACCATCGGGAAACCACTAAGGGCTCCCGAACCCGCTGCGACACCAGCGGCTGCCGCTGTGCCCTTAAGCACTGAACGGCGATTAATATTTCGCTTACTCATGCGTTAGTTCCCTCACCTGTTAATTCTTCGAGAGGTCTGGTGTGCGGTTTGCACCCTGACCCCAAAAGCTAGCACTGACCTCAAATTACGAGGACATTACATAGAACCCATTATAGCATTATTTTGTTTCGGTACCACCGACAGAATTGTCCTTAGCCTCAGCTGTTTCACGACATTGTGCTTAGAACAAGACACCTGTTCACTGGGTTCACCCCAGAAGCCGGCCACGGGAGTTCGTTTGACCTGTAAAGCTTTTCGGCTAAACCCCTATTAGTTATATGAGTTTTAGAAGCGAAAGGTTTGTGGGCTGACAGTGGTTTAATCGAGCCTGTATAGCCTAACGGCGAATACGACGAGATTTATGAGATGGCCGGGGCTGAAGGGGGGTACTCCGGTTGGCGAAGCGATCGAACAGTCTCGCAAAGTAGAGCTCGACCTTCCGGTCGCCCGAAGTAGGCGGCTAATACCTCACA
>JAPKDI010000371.1 GCA_026421105.1 Alphaproteobacteria bacterium
ATCAGCCGATTTGGTGGCTGAACATCCCGTCGCGCAGCTTGGGCTCAAACCAGGTACTCTTGGGCGGCATGACACCTCCGCCGTCGGCAATGCTCATCAAGTCCTCGATGCTCGTTGGGTACATTGAAAACGCACAGGCAAACTCGCCATCGTCCACCAGATTCTCCAGTTCGACCGGCCCCCGGATGCCGCCGACGAAGCCGATGCGCTCGCTGCGGCGCGGGTCGTCGATGCCCAGCAACGGTGCCAAGGCGTGATCCTGCAAAATGCTGACGTCGAGTTGTTTGATCGCATCGTCCGGATCGATCACACTGGCCTTGGGGCGCAGCGTGCGCCAACGGCTCCCGAGGTAGAGGCAGATTTCGTGTTTGCCGTCTGGGTGGCCCGAGCCGCTTTCCTCGATGTCGAACGCTTGGCCAAGCGCGGCGAGAAACTCGTCCGGCGACTGGCCGTTGAGGTCGCGCACGACACGGTTGTAACCCAGAATTTGCATTTGGTTGTGAGGGAAGAGCACGGTCAAAAACAGGCCGCTTGTACCGCTGCCAGCGCGGCGTTCCGCCACCCGCGCTGCGGCGGCGCTGCGGTGATGCCCGTCGGCGATGTAAAGGTTCGGGATTGCGTCGAACCGGCTCGCGATGAGTTGGGTGTCCTCCCCCGATGACACCGTCCACGATGTGTGCCGCACGCCGTCGAGCGCGGTGAAGTCGTGATCCGGCTCGCCGCTGGCCAAGCGACCGAACAACTCGTCCAGCCCAGCGTCAGCCGGGTAAGTCACAAACACCGGCCCGGTCTGGGCGTCGAGCGCCTCGAGATGGGCGACGCGGTCGTCCTCCTTGGCGGGTCGCGTGAACTCGTGTTTGCGAATGGTGTTGTCGCTGTACTCGGCGCAACTCGCCACCGCCACAAGGCCAAGCTGGCTGTGTTCGGCCATGATTTGCCGGTAAAGATAATAGTGCGCGTGGTCGTCCGCACGCAGGGCGCCCTCGGCGATGAGACGGTCGAGATTTTCGCGGGCCTTCGCGTAGACGCGCGGGTCGGTGGGATCGGTGCCCTCGGGTAGGTCAATCTCGGGCCGGCTGACGTGCAGAAAACTGCTTGGCCGCCCCTCGGCCATCTGTCGTGCCTCGGCGGTGGACATGACATCGTACGGGAGTTCACAGATCTCGAACGCACGCCCGGTAGCGGGCAAAAGGGCTGGGAAGGGCTTGATGATCGCCATTGGCACGGAACGGTAAGGGAGCACTTGGCCAAGCGCGACGAAAAAACAAGATAGTCCGCTAACTAACTGGGCACGTAACAGTTGCGCTCAACTCCATCGGGGAGTGGGCCTGCGGTGAATATCTCTTGCTTGCAAATGCCATTGTTCAGGAGCCTACTTTTTCCTCCTCTTCTCTAACCAATATAACTAATAATGAAGAATTATACTCATTCAAATCTGAGGAATATTGCCTTGGTTGGTCATGCTTCATCCGGCAAGACCATGCTTGGCGAATGCATGCTAGCCTGCTCCGGCAACATCAACCGGCTCGGTAGCGTGACCGAGGGCACCACGGTGTCGGACTACCATAAAGCCGAGCAGGAGAGACAGTTTTCCATCCACACATCGCTGCTGCATGCCGAGTGGCTGGACAGCCGTTTCAACATCATCGACACGCCGGGCTATCTGGATTTCATCGCCGAGAGCCGCGCCGCGTTGAAGGTGTCCGATTTGGCGGTGGTAGTCGTCCACGCCACGCACGGCATCGAGATTGGCACCTCAAAGGTGTGGGACTTCGCCGAAGAGTTCGGCCTGGCCAAGGTGGTGGTCGTCAACAGCATCGACGCCGAGAACGCGCAGTACGAGCCAATCCTCGAGGATTTGAAAACCACGTTCGGCGCGCGATTCTTCCCGATCAATATTCCCATCAACCCCGGACCGGGCTACAACGAGATGTTGGATG
>JAPKDI010000029.1 GCA_026421105.1 Alphaproteobacteria bacterium
ATTTCGGGCATGGGCTAAATCTACAGACGGTTGTCGGAAGCTTAATCCGCTGCGCCGACGTGCAACTTGATCGGCGCATCCAACGTGTGCCAATCCTCATCGCGCGGGCCGCCGTCCATGTACATCAGTAGACCGAAGGTCGCGGGGCGACCCAAACTGGTAAGAGGAAAGTGCCAGGTGCCCGCGTTGTAGTTGATCCCCGAATGACCCGGTACGACGAAAGCCCGCAACGTCGATAGGTCTGGCGGCCCGCCCTCACCTTGAGGCTGTGCGACAACAACGAGGTAGCGATCGCAATCCAACGGCATGAACGATTGGGAGGAAAGCGGGTGGCGCTCCATCTTTGTGAGCAGAATGGGGAGCGCCTGAGGCGGCATCGCACGCACAACACCTAGGTTCGGCGGGAGGCTGGGCCGCCCGTTGCTCAGGCTAGCGACATAATCGGTGCGATTATCCGGGCCTGGATCTACTAGCACTTGGCCATAGGGCTCAAACGCCTCGGCGTCGACCGGCTCGGCCGTCAGTTCACGCATGATTAGGTCCCTCTAAGTCCGTTCAATCAATTCGATCCACTCGCCGGCACTGCCGATGATGGTTGCAGCCCGTCGGCCACGGTAGAGCGGCCCGTCACACTGCATGATCTCGCCGCGAAACGGCAATGTAACCCGGTCCAACGAATCAACCTCCAGCGAAAGAAGTCCGACCCCCGGCGGGATTTCCCCGTCGCGTACCTCACGGTGTTTCGCGTCTTTCGGAAAGTCGTCGAGCTCTAAGGTTGCTTTATTAGCCATTCGGATCGTCGACAGATTGTGTTTGGTCTCAATGTCGAGCCCGAATGCGACGTTGATTCCGGTAACTCGCATCTCGTGCACATTACCGAGCGTGACCTCGAAGTTGTCGCTGTAAAACTTGCGGCTAGCCTTAAAGTCGTCGCTGCCCAAAATCGTGATGAACAGGTGGTCGACCAACGTTTTTGCCTTGGGCAAATATTCGGTTTCGGGCGCTTCGTTGATTTGCGTCAGGTAAACCATTTCCTTGGCAACCGCGAGGGTTTGCATCGCACGAATTGAGCCCGACGGATAAAGGTCCCGCGGCATGCCGACAATCTTGAACGGCGAGCCCTCGAGTTTGGCGGGTAAGCTGTTGACGTCTGTCGTCAGTATCTCGAGTGCGTTCCACCCGTAGGTTGTGAAGGGAGCGTATGATCCAAGCGGTTCTCCCTCGACAAATCTAAGGAAGGCACCGTTGCCGGATTCACTCTGAACCGAAATGACACGACGACCTGCCATCACCGGCGAACCCCAACTCGCTGCGATGTCGTCAGGCACCGTTGCTGAGATGACCTCGTGGTATCCGAGGAAATCGACATAGGCCGCCGCGGCGGCCGCTGGGTCCGGCGCCATTACTGTGGCGGCAGCAAATGGACCAAGAATTGCCTTACTCATCGCGCGCTCCAGGAGTTGGTCGCCGCCTAAGCGGCCTTTTGGGCACCCATCGCCCACCACCGCGCGCCGCTTGGAATCTTGAAGTATTTTTCCCATGCTTCTGGTTTGGCGAAGCCGCCTTTGACCATCGGGTCTATCACATCCATGTCGTGAAATTTTCCCCAGAAAGGCTCGGCGTTATAGTGCGTGCTCCAATCTCGGTAGAACTGGAAATAGAGATCGTCGACATCTTTATGGCGCAGCGCGACTTCGAGGTGTGCCATCACACCGCCTGGGGACAACAAGCGGTGACTTTCCCGGCACATGCTGTACATCGCTTTGAACGACATTTCGTGAAGCAACGTCGACGACACGATGAGGTCGAAGTGGCCGTCTGGGAAATCAGTTTGCTCGCCGCTTTGCGTCGCAAAATGCACCGGCACACCCTGTAGTTCCGCGCGTGCATGGGCATAGCGCATGAGCCCAGCGCCAATATCGATGCCGTGGACTTCCGCGTCCGAGAAAAACGCTTTGGCGGCTACGGCGCTGCCCCCCGTACCGCAACCAATATCAAGAATCCGACGAGGCTTGAGGTCTGGGTAGGCCTCGCATAGGTTTTCAAATAGGTAGTGGATGGCCTTATTGCCTTTGGCGACGAAGCCCTGTCCCCGCGCATAGATCCGTCCGGCGCCTTCGCAAAACGCACCCGCCGTCACGTCATCGTCAGAGAGATTCAGATCGTACCCACCGGGTTGACCGTGAATGTGCACCTCCGAGACGTAGCGCGGCGCGGAAAATTCGGGATCGACCCTCAGGCTCCCCTTTTTTTTACCCGCAATCTTCGCCGTCGCTCGAAGAGCCTCATCGAGTCGGTCGATCTCACCGCCAATGGTGTCCCACATCAATTCTTGTGAAGTGGACCACAACGACGCCCAAGACTGCCAGGTCGGCTCAGCGGTCATAGCTTTGCGTATTTCGTGCCGATCCTGCGCATCACGCCCCAAGTCTTTGCGGATCCGGGGTGCCGCTTTCTTCTCATAGACGTCTCGCAGGTTGGGCCCAAGTCCAGTGTTGATATGAATCTTTAGGTCGAGCACAAAGGCCTCTCGCGAGGCTTCATCGTGGGCGAGGTCGAGACTAAGAAATCCGGTCATGAGTGCTCCTGAACGAGTAGCAGCGCCTGGACTATAGCGACGTTGCCCTTCAAATGGCAGCGTCCTCGACGCTGGCAGCCTATTGAGCGGCGCTCTCGGCCCACCGGGGCGGTCCCTTCTTCTTTCATTGTTTCTACCGCATTATGCGCCAGGCGGATAACGCTAGCGTCCGACAAGAGCGGATATTCAGCGGCAAGTGACGATAGGGAGAACTTCGGTGGACGAAAGCGCAATCTACAAGAAACAGGGCATGGGCAAGCAACTCGGGTTTGGGCAGAAGGCGGCTCTCGTCGTGGTTGACTTCGTCAATGGGTTCAACGATCCCGAGGTGTTCGGCGGCGGCAACATCTCCGACGCAATCGCTGCCACAAAGACATTGTTGGACGCGGCGCGGCTAAACAACGTTCCGGTCGCCTTTACCCGAATCATCTACCAAAAAAACGCTAGTAATGCAGGCGTTTTTGCTGAGAAAGCACCCAAGTTGAAAGACCTGACTATCGATAACCCACTGAGCCAAGTCGTCCCTGAACTTGAGCCCATCGAAGGCGAGTTTATCGTAGACAAAACAGACGCATCGTCCTTCCACGGCACCGGCTTCGACGCCTGGCTCACCTATAATCACGTCGACACGCTCATCGTGACCGGCGCTACAACGAGTGGCTGCGTGCGTGCGACGGTTGTCGATGCTTGCGCCCGCAACTATCGCCCGATCGTCCCACGTGATTGCGTCGGTGATCGTGCGATTGGGCCGCACGATGCCAGCCTATTCGACATGGGTCAGAAGTACGGTGACGTGATCTCCAGCAATGAAGTCATCGCCGAGTTAGAACGTCTAAGCGCCGAAAGCGCATAGGGCACCGTGTCGTCTTTCGTTGTTGGTCATGCCGCTGGTAAGGACTGGCGCGCGGCGAGCCGTGAAGCGATTCGGCGACTCGGTGCACTGCCCCATGGCTGCAATCTAGGGTTTGTCTACGTTACCCAAGAAGCCGGGCCAAACTTGAGCGACATACTGCGTAACCTGCAATTCGAAACCGGTATTAAAGACTGGGTGGGCGCTTGTGGTATCGGCATCTGCGCCGGCGACACCGAGTACTTCGGCGAACCCGCCGTCGCCTTGATGGTAGGGGCGATGGACGAAGGCAGCGTCAAACTGTTCGACACCGAAAAGGATGAAGAGCCTGATTGGAAACCGCCTGGAACGAGTGACGCGCTCGGCGGCGGCTTCGCCATTATTCACGGTGACCCAGGCGGCAGAGACGTCCTTCGCATGCTGCCCTTCTTTGCTAAGGCCAGCGGTACGTTTCTCGCAGGCGGCCTAACTGCACCCGAGATCGACACGCCCCAAGTTGCAGGTGAGGTAACAGGCGGCGGCCTTTCCGGTGCACTCTTCTCGCCCACGGTGACTGTGGCGACTGCTGTCTCGCAGGGATGCGTTCCCAGCGGCCCGCTTCGGCATATCACTGAATGTAATAGAAATGTGGCGGTCACCATCGACGACGAACCCGCGTTGGAAATGCTCCACGCCGATTCGGGCGAAGACTATCGAGGCGATTTGCGCCGCGCAGCCGGGACGGTGTTTGTCGCGTTTCCCGTCGAAGGCTCCGATCAAGGTGATTACGTTGTCCGAAATCTCGTTGGAGCTGACGAGGAACGCGGTCTTATCGGAATTGGCGCCCCGCTATCACGTGGACAGCCGATGATGTTCTGCCGCCGAGACGCGGATACCGCGCGGGAGGACCTGCGTACCCGTTTGGGCGCTCTTAAAAAGCGGCTTGGCGCGGCACCGCGCGGCGCAATTTATTGCTCATGCGTCGCGCGAGGCCCAAACCTATTCGAAAAAAATGAAGAATCTGCGATGATCCAAGAGGTCCTTGGCGAAATTCCGCTGATTGGATTCTTCGGTTCGGGTGAGATTTCCAACGACCGGCTGTATACCCAGACGGGCGTCCTGAGCGTATTTCTCTAGGAGACCGAATCCGCAACATCATGAGACGCGACAAACATCGCCGCCTCACGGATGACGTTTGCGCCGGCTCCCGTGCGCGGCGCGTTTTCCGCGAGATACCGCCGCCATGCCCGCGCGCCAGGCACACCTTGGAATAGACCAATTAGGTGTCGTGCCAGGCTATTGAGCCGGACCCCTTTGGCCAATTCACGCTCGACGTACGGCATGAAGGAGTCGATCGTGTCGGAGATGTGAGTGGACGCGTCTTCCCCGCCGAAGATCAGCCGATCAACATGGGCCAATAGAGATAGGTTCTGGTAAGCTGCGCGACCCATCATCACGCCGTCGACATGTTGAAGGTGTTCGACACTCTCGTCTAACGAGTTGATACCCCCGTTGATGATGACTTCCAGCCCAGGTCGCTCATCTTTAAGGCGGTAAACGTAGTCGTACTTCAGTGGCGGAATCTCCCTATTTTCTTTTGGACTGAGTCCGGCCAGAACAGCTTTCCGCGCATGAACGATAAACGTCTCGCAGCCGCCCTCATCGGCCACCCGATCAACAAACGTTCGAAACGCGTCATAGTCGTCCTGGTCGTCGATACCAATGCGACATTTTACGGTGATCGGTATGCCAACACGGTCCCGCATCGCCCGAACACAATCGGCGACCAATTGCGGCGCCGCCATGAGGCAGGCACCAAAACGCGCGTTTTGCACCCGATCGCTCGGGCATCCGACGTTCAGATTAACTTCGATGTAGCCGTACTCCGCACCTATTTCGGCGCACTCCGCCAACGCCGCTGGATCACTGCCTCCTAATTGGAGCGCAACGGGTTGCTCATTTAGATCGAACGCGAGGTGGCGATCTTTGTCGCCAAACACGATGGCACCAGTAGTCACCATCTCGGTGTAGAGAAGCGTCCGGCGCGTCAGTAGTCGCATAAAATAGCGGCAATGCCGATCAGTCCGCTCCATCATGGGAGCAACCGAGAATCGCCTGTCGACCAAAACACTCATCGGACCCCCGTGAAGATCGAGAGGGTCATGCTGATCCGGCAAAGCGCCTGCCCGCTTTCCTCTCGCCAAACGTTAAACGCATCCTGTGCTGCGCGACGATCCCTCTTGCCTTTGAATTCACCCTTAGCAATGCCCAGGTCATTGAGTGCGCAAACGACGTCGGACGACAGCATGAAGGTATCCTTGCCCACCCATCGCAAAAACATCGGGCCCGACATACCACCGAGCTGGGAAAACCTCTTTTGCAGAATCTCCCATAGGCCAACCGTGTCTTCCACAGGCCATGCAACCAACCAATCAGCAAAGCTGCCGTGCTCGGTTGCAATTTCTGTCATCGCGATCGCGTTGGTACGGGTCGCAAGAATTTTTCGCCAATGCCGAATGATGCGGCTATCTCTCACCAGCGCCTCAAGAGTCTCATCCGAGAACGAGGCGACCTTGCCCGGCACAAACCGCTGAAAGACCTCCTCGAAAGCCGGCCATTTCTCTCGCACCATGCTGTGGCGCAGGCCCGCGGAGAATACTCGGAGTGACATAGTCGACAGGTATCGGTCATCAGTAATCTTGCGCAATACTGCGCTGCTCTCGGGCGCCGGTAACCGCGCCTCCAGTTCCGCCGCTCCACCTGCGTTCTTCGCAGCCCAGTCGGTAATTTCGGCGAATGATTTCATAGGCTGACCATCTTCGCGCTAATGTCCCAGAGCTTTTCCTGCGCGTGCCGGTCGTAACTTGCGTGATTTGACTTCACCGCCTTGCCTTCGTCGAAGTAGAGCCCGCTCTGGCTGGTAACCTCTGGTGCACTAGCGAGGTACACACTAGTTTGCGCGCCCTGAGCGACCGAGATAGCGTTACCAAAACGCATCGCCAACGCCATACCTGTACGCGCCAGGAACCGGCCGTTCTGACCAAAGTGCGAACTCACAAACCCGGGGTGAAGACAGTTTGCCGTCACGCCCGTACCTTCCAAGCGGCGTGCAAGCGCATAGGTGAACATGATGTTCGCCAATTTGGATCTTGAGTAAGCCTTCCAAGCACCGAACCCGCGCGAAAGCTGCAGGTCATTAAAATCGAGCATGGCCCGGCGATGCGCAATCGAAGCGACGCTAACAATACGGGCGGGCGCGCTGGCTTTCAAAAGATCTAGCAGCTCGTGCGTAAGCAAGAAATAATTCAGGTGGTTGAGACCGAAAGTCATCTCGATTCCATCACGGGTTTCCTCGCGGCGAAACATGATGACACCGGCATTGTTAACCAGGACATCCAACCGATTGGTGCGTTGTTTGACGGCTTTCGCTAGGCCTCGAACGTCTGCCTGCACGGATAGATCTGCTTGAAGAAATTCAGCCTGGTCCGTTCCGGTATTCGTTGCAATGTCACGGACCGCAGCTGCACCCTTCTCTGCGTTTCGCCCAGCAATGAAAACACGAGCGCCCCTTTCGGCGAGTCGGCGGGCCGTTTCCTTCCCGATCCCGTCGGTCGCGCCAGTGACTAAGACCGTCTTGTCACGCATTCTATTCAGTCCTCACTGTGCTGCGGAGAGGTCGCAAAACATCACGGTGAGTTGGCGCCGTTCGGCTCCAGCATTGGGGTCACGTGCAGGCGCAGTCGACAGGGCAGACGGACCTGCCACGCCTGCCAGCGCGGTGCGGATCGCCATTACCGCCTTTTGGAATTTCTTGCGATGGCTAAGGCTGAGCCAAACTTCCTTATGACGCTCGTCCGATAGCTCCTCGGCGATCTCGAGGTCGACATCATTATCGGCAAACACGGCGGCATACTGGCCAAGCCCGATCGTCTCGAGCCACGCCTCCATTTTCGAATTATCCGCCATTAGTTACTTTTGCTCGCCTCTTGCCCGCCGACCGTAAAACTTACCACGGTGCGCTCGAGATCCGTAGTTGGGCCGAGGTCGCAAGATCCTGTGTCGACTGCCGTACCGGCCCGGGGCGCATTGGGTCACGCAAAGTCGTGAACCAATGGTCTGGAGGCGCGCGACCGGCAGATCGGTGCCAACTCAGTGAGCGTAAGAACGCTTCGGCGGGTTCGTCGAGCGCATCCGGGACCGGAAAGTCGTTTAGGACCGCCCAAATCCCAGACCAACAACGCGCCACGCTCCACGGATTGTAACCTCCGCCCCCTACCACCAATGTCCTCGCGACCGCTCCCCTGAGCGCGCCGACGAAATCCCAAATTGCATTGTTTGAGAGATCAAGCTTTGAGAGCGGGTCTTCCATCAAAGCATCCGCGCCGGTTTGCAAGATTAAGACCTGCGGTTGAAAGGCCTCGACCACCGGCATGACAACGTCATCACGGAGCAAAGTCATTTCTGTATCGTTGAACCCTGGCTCAACCGGGAGGTTAAGGGCCGACCCGTCAGCCGTATCGTGTGCGAGACCGGTATTCGGCCATCGCCTGGCCTCGTGAATAGAGACGGCAAGAACACGCGAGTCGCCATGAAAGGCATCTTGCACACCGTCGCAATGATGCGCGTCGATATCGACATAGAGCAGCCGGTCGAATCCGCGCTCAAGAAACGCCAAAAGGCCGATCACCGGATCGTTGAGGTAGCAGAACCCGCTCGCATGCCCTGGTCGACCATGGTGCGTACCGCCAGCGGGGCTGTAAACCACTCCGTCGCTCGCACTAAGCAACTCGACCGCCGTTAGGGTCGCGCCGCAGGCGGTGGCGGGACGACTGAATATCTCGCTGAAAATCGGGTTGCCGTTGAGCCCTATGTTGAAGCGACGACGCTCGTCGAGCGACAACGACTCACCGCCTTCAGCCCGCACCAAGGCGTCAATATAGTCCTCCCGATGGAACGTGAGCAGCTCGTCACGCGTCGCAACGCGGCTGTCCAGGTAGGCCGCATCGTCTAACCAATTCAGCGCCCGGCACAGATCGATCACCGCCGAAACGCGCGGGATTGCCAGTGGGTGTTTGTCGCTGTAGCGAGATCGGCGGTAGATGTCGCTGCCGATGAACTTCGGCTTAAATTTCATGCGCACCGGGGGAAATTCAACCCGTCAACCGACACGTTCACCGCCCCTAACCGCAAACGAAAATCGATTCTCTGCGGGCGCCAACGGGCACGTCCACCGCGCCGAGTAGGAGCACGACGGTTGGTAGGCAAAGTTAAAATCGGCAACGAGGGTTCCATCGGATCCGCCGAGGTCGGCTCCTTTGATAGTATCCAACAAATAGCGACCGCCGCCATAGGTCTCATCACCGGTGGTGGTGTCGGCGAACGGCAGAAATATCCCACCGCCATACCCCTCGGTCCAGTAAAGCGTCAGCTCGCCGCCGAGCGAATTACGCAGCCCAACAGTGTGCGCGAACGGCCGAAGCTGCAGCGTTCCGTCCGCTCCTACTGTGGTTGCCAAGGTCTCGCCGTCCTGCACCGTTTCGAGTGCCACGATAAAGCGCAGATCACGATCATAAGGATATGCGCGAAACGACCAACTGGTACGAGCCGGATCGTCGACGAGCGGGGATTGCTGGTGATGCCGAAACAATGATTCGCGGCCGGCCCGCCATATTTCACGCGCTGCAAGCGGTTCTGATGCTGCTCGCACCTCGGCGTAGAGCGCAAAAGTGCGACGGCGCCAGTCTGCGATGTCGTATTCAGGAGCTACCATTCGCGCCTTTTGTACCCTCACGATTCATGTCATAACGCGGCAACGGTCGAAAAGCATTTAGGGAGAGATCCATGCCGACACCCGATGAAGTGCGCAAAGCACTCGAAGTTATTTTCGCAGCCGACTCAGAGATTTACCAGCAACGGGGATTTCAGCGTCGGATTGGCTACGGCAAGCGTCCGGCGCTGATCCACATTGATCTTGCCAATGGCTGGACCCGTCCCGGCAATCCGTTCTCCTGCGATGGCATGGACGTGATCATTCCGGCAGTTCAGCGTCTCAACGAGGCGGCACGTAAGAAACGCGTGCCCATCGTCTATACGACCACCGCTTACAACGTCACGGATACGCAGAACACCGATATGGGGTTGTGGCACCTAAAAATTCCTATCGAAGTGATGAACATCTCCAAAACCGAAGACGTCGCGATCGATGACCGGATCGCGCCCGAACCCGGAGACCAAGTCATCGTGAAAAAGCGGGCGAGTGGCTTTCACGGGACCTATCTTTCGAGTTTTCTTAAGGCGAACGGTATCGATACCGTGATCATCACGGGCGTCACGATGGCAGGCTGCGTGAGGCACACAACAGAAGACGCCATCGCGGAAGGCTTTCGGCCGATCGTTGTCCGCGAAGCTGTTGGCGACCGCGTCCCGGGGGTTGTGGAGTGGAACTTATTCGACATTGATTCGAAGTTTGGTGATGTTGAGTCGGTCGACGATGTTGTTGCCTACCTTGATGGGATCGAGCCTTACCCGCTTCCAAACTCCTGAGCCGTGAACATTGCCCGATGACCGTCACGATCTATCACAACCCACGATGCAGCAAATCACGCCAGACATTGGCTTTGCTTGAGGAAGCTGGCGCCAAACCTGTAGTGATCGAGTACCTTAAGACGCCGCCGAGCGCCAAGGAACTCGACGCAATCCTCACGACGCTGGGCAAAGAGCCACGTGACTTGATGCGCCAGAAAGAACCGCCCTTTGCCGCGCTCGAATTGGCGGATGCCACCAAATCTCGGGCCGCGCTTATCGTAGCGATGGTCGAGAATCCGATTCTGATCGAACGGCCGATCGTTCTCGCCAATGGGAAGGCAGCTATAGGACGCCCGCCGGAAGACGTACTCGACATTCT
>JAPKDI010000372.1 GCA_026421105.1 Alphaproteobacteria bacterium
CCGCCATCGGGCCTGTTGATTGTCTGATAGTTTCATCATACTTGTGCACAGCGTAGCGCTCAGGAGCACCCCGTGGCCGATAAGTCCTTTAAATTGCACTTGGTTTCGGATGCCACCGGCGAGACCTTGCAGGTCTTGGCGCGCGCGGCAATCACTCAATTTGAAGGCTCAGAACCTGAAGAATTTGTTTGGTCGATGATTCGTAGTTCGGCGCAACTGCAACTTGCAATAAACGGTATTCAACAAGCACCAGGGATTGTTCTCTTTACGCTGGTCGATCAGTCATTACAGCGTGACCTTGTGAATGCCTGTCGCAGTCTCGAGATGCCATGTGTCGATGTGCTTGACCCAACAATCGCGACCTTGCGCGACTTCTTGCACACCGAATCAAAAAACCAGCCGGGCAGCCAGCACACGCTCGACGACGAATATTTTGAGCGTATTGATGCGATGCACTTTTGTTTGCAACATGACGACGGGCAATCGCTCGAAACAATTCACGAAGCCCAAGTTGTGCTCGTTGGCGTTTCGCGCACCTCGAAGACGCCCACGAGCATGTATCTCGCTAATCGCGGCATCAAAGCGGCCAACGTCCCGCTGGTGTCAGGCCAACCGGCGCCAGAGGCCCTCGAAAAAATCAAGGGCCCGCTCGTCGTCGGCTTGGTCAACAGCGTCAAGCGTCTGGTTGAACTGCGACGCAGCCGCCTCTTGCTCCTGAATGAGAATGCTGAGACGCCCTATGCCGACGAGGACGAAGTCAAAAAAGAGATTGCTGCCGCACGCCGCTTATTCACCCGCCACAGCTGGCCGGTCATCGATACAACAGGGCGATCCATCGAGGAAACCGCCGCCGCCATTATGAAACTTCACGCCAACTGGGCACGATTGACATGACCGCGTTGGTCCTAGCATCGGCAAGCAAGGCGCGTAGCCAGATGTTGCGCAACGCGGGGATTGAATTTGCGGTGCAGCCAGCACGGGTCGACGAGGCCGCAATCAAAGAGGGCATGCAGGCCGATGGCGCGCCGCCAGTGGACGCAGCCCAAGCGCTCGCCGACCTCAAGGCGATGCGCGTTTCGCCTGATGATGCCGACACCCTGGTGATCGGCGCGGACCAAATTCTTGAATGCGACGGCGTCTGGTTCGACAAACCTGAAACGTTGGAAGATGCGCGAAACCAACTGAAGACTCTGTCGGGCCGGACACATCACCTCCACACGGCCGCATCGGTCGTCAAGGAGGGCGCCGTGATCTGGCGGGAGGCGACGAATGTATCGCTGACAATGCGCGCCCTCACGACGTCGTTCATCACTGACTATCTCGAAGCCGAGGGCGACACAGTGCTGCAGTCGGTGGGCGCCTATCAAATTGAAGGGCGGGGGGCGCAATTGTTCGCGGGTCTTCGTGGCGATTTCTTTTCCGTCCTTGGGTTGCCACTACTCCCCTTGCTCGGCTTTTTGCGAAATCACGGCGTGGTGCCGGCATGATCACGGGCAAGGCGCAGCTGGCCGGTGTCATTGGCTGGCCGGTCGATCACTCGAGGTCGCCTCGGCTACACAACCACTGGCTCGCGCGGCACAAGATTGAGGGGGCCTATGTCCCGCTCGCCGTAGCGCCCGAACGCCTTGAAGACGCGATACGCGGTTTGGCCGCCCTTGGTTTTTTGGGTGTTAATGTGACGGTCCCACACAAAGAGGCCGTGATGCCACTCCTCGACGCGGTTGACCCGGCAGCAACGAGGATCGGTGCCGTCAACACGATCGTCGTTCAAGACGGCCGACTCCATGGCAGCAACACGGATGGCTTTGGCTTTCTTGAAAACCTCCATGCGGGTGCGCCGAATTGGCGCGCCGATGCGGGGCCTGCGGTTGTGGTGGGTGCGGGGGGCGCAGCCAAGGCCGTCGCATGGGCACTGATCGATGCGGGCG
>JAPKDI010000373.1 GCA_026421105.1 Alphaproteobacteria bacterium
ATATCGATTCCAAGTGATATCAGCGCACCGGTATACGCCGCACCGGCACTCGGAAATCAATCGCCCAAATATCCCTACGCGGCACGCCGCCGTGGGATAGAGGGGAAGGTAGTCATTGAGGCTGTTGTTGACCGCGCAGGAACCGTCGCCACGGCTGCGGTCGCCGTCTCGAGTGGTTATCGCCTTCTCGATCGTGCCGCTCTTTCTGCGGTTAAGCGATGGGTTTTCCATCCCGCGCGCCGGCGCGGGCGAGCGGTGGGGGCTACTATTGCCATCCCGATTACGTTTGCACTGGAAACGGAGTCCGCCATCGCTCAGGAGTAGCTCTTGATCGTGGCCGGTGACGGATTAGACCGTCGCCGTTAGTCTGCGTCGATGAGTTGCCCCTTAAGTTGGAGAATTTCGTGAAGTCACGCCTTGGCGAGTCCGTTGCGCGAACGGAAGATGACCGGTTTCTTTCGGGACGCGGCCGCTACACTGACGATCACATCTTCCGAGGCGAGGCCCGTGCCGTCGTCCTTCGCTCCCCTCACGCCGCGGCAAAGATCATTGAAATTGACACGAGTCCGGCATTGGCGTTGCCGGGCGTTCTGGCCGTATTTACCGGCGCCGACGTTGTAGCGGCAGGCATAGGGTCGGCAGGATCTATGGCCCAATACGCGCGGCCCGACGGGAGCCCGATGTTCAAGGCGACACGGTCCGTTCTAGTCACCGATGGACGTGTCCGTCACGTCGGGGATCCGGTGGCGTTCGTTGTTGCAGAAACGCTAGACGCTGCACGATTGGGTGCGGAAGCGCTGGTGGTCGACTACGAACCGCTTGAGGCCGTCACCGATGTGCTCGCCGCGTTAGACCCAGGTGCGCCTGCCGTTTGGGAGGCATGTCCGGATAACACATCGTTTCTCTTCCAGGCGGGCGATGAAAAGGCGGTCGACGAGGCATTCACGCGCGCTGATCATGTCACAAAACTCGACTTGGTCATCAATCGGGTTTCGGCGGCGCCCATGGAGCCTCGGTCAGCGGTTGCTGACTATGATCCCTCTGACGATCGCTTGACGCTGTATTGCGGCGTGCAAAACCCTCATTCGATGCGGCGTATTATGGCTCAGCAGTACCTAAACATCCCGGAGACAAAGTTGCGTCTCGTGAGCCCTGATATGGGAGGCGCATTTGGGATGCGGGCCTCCCCATATCCTGAATTAGCATTGGTGCTTCACGCCGCGCGGACCCTGGCCCGTCCGGTTCGTTGGACCATTGATCGGTCAGAAGCTTTCATCGCCGACGATCAGGCTCGCGATAATCGGACCACCGGAGAATTAGCGCTCAGCAAAGATGGAACATTTCTCGCGCTGCGAGTGCGCACCGTTGTATCGATGGGAGCGTATGTTTCTATGGGGGGTGCCGGGCCCGCCACAATGAATATCGGTGGATTGGCCGGTGTATACAGAACCCCAGCGATCCAGGTCGCGGTACGCGGCGTCATGACGAATACGCCCTCAACATCTGCCTACCGCGGCGCTGGGCGTCCAGAGGCGTCATATACCATCGAACGGTTGATCGATGCGGCCGCACGCGAACTCAAAATAGATCGTGCCGATCTGCGTCGGCGCAATACTATTTCGCCTGCCGAAATGCCATTCAAAACGGGTCTCGTGTTTACCTACGATTGCGGAGCCTTCGAACAGAACATGGATCTCGCCTTGGACGAGATCGACTACTCAAGCTATGCGGCTCGCGCAGCCGAGTCTGAGGCGCGCGGAATGCTTCGTGGGTTCGGGCTGGCGAATGTTATTGAACGGGCGGCCGCGCTAGGCGAAGAGACCGCCGAGATTCGTTTTGATCCTTCCGGCGGCGTCACGCTACTCATGGGAACTCATTCCCATGGCCAAGGGCACGAGACTGTCTTTAAGCAACTGTTGTCAGGAAA
>JAPKDI010000374.1 GCA_026421105.1 Alphaproteobacteria bacterium
GCATAGGAGCCACCGCTATGTCGGCGCATAAATTTAGTTTCGAGACCATTGATGGCACGGGCGCCGTTGCGCTCAACGCCCTCGCGGGGAAAGCGGTCTTGGTCGTGAACACCGCCAGCGCTTGCGGGTACACCCCGCAGTACCAAGGGCTTCAGGAGCTGTGGCAGACCTACCGCGATCGCGGGCTTGTGGTTTTGGGAGTGCCGTCGAACGATTTTGGTGCGCAAGAACCAGGTTCAGAGTCGGAAATAGAAACGTTCTGCACGACGAAATTTCAGGTCGACTTTCCAATGACCAAGAAGCAAACCGTCATCGGTGCGGACGCGCATCCCTTCTATCAGTGGATCGCGTCATCGCTCGGTGAGGATGTTGCCCCAAAATGGAATTTTCACAAATACCTTATCGGCCCGGACGGCGCCCTAGCCGGTACGTTCCCGAGCAAGGTCGAGCCGATGAGTGACGAAATGAAATCGCAGATTGAGGCGCTTCTCTAGCGATTGGATTGGCGCCCTTCAGCCGAACCAGCCTCGTCGGATGAGATTCAAGCCAACGACAATCAGAATAACCATCAAGACCCGCTCGAACGTCTTTTGATGAATGCGGTTGCGCAACCGCGTGCCGATGAAAACACCGGCCATCACTGGAATGGCGGCGACAAGCGAACCGACCGCGTTCTCCAGGGATAGAATGCCAACCGTGGCAAGGGTCGTGTAGAAGGTCGCCGCCGCAATGACGAACAAGAGTCCGATGGTAGTGACAAAGTCATCTTTCTCGAGTTTAAGCGCGACCAAATACATGATGAGCGGTGGTCCGAAAAGATTCGATAGTCCGCCGAGAAAACCAGCGACGAGGCCAACAACGGGGTTGAGATACCGCTCTTGCGTCTTGTTGATCTCAAAATCAAATCGAACGAGCTGGGATAACGAAAACAAGACGACTATCACGCCCAAGACAAGCGAGCCGGTGCGCAAGTTCACCGAAGACAGGAAATGTGCAGCGATGATAGTGCCCGGAATGAGCGTCAGAAGAAGAGGAAAGAAGCGTCGGAACGTAGCGATTTTTCGCTTGCCCTGAAGTGCTTGAATAATGTTCGACGTGAGGACGGGGACCACCATCAAGGCAACCGCCGTCGGCAGGTCCAAGACCGTCGCCAGCAACGGCACCGCCACAAGGGGCAGCCCGATACCAAGGGTTCCCTTCACGGTACCCGCGGCAAGAAAGGTCATTAGCCCAAGCGCGAGGGTCAGACCGCCGAGATCAAGAAACGGCACGAGCGAAATGTCCTAGTTGGGGACGTTAGTCGGTGATGGGGGGTATGCCAGTCGGCACCAGACCCTCGTGATGGTGGACGATAAGCCACCGACCTTCAATATTGCGCAGAACGTTGGTGATCCGGACCCGACCCTGTGCCGCGTTCGGCGGTTGATAATTGAACTCCAGATAATAGCGGGCGATTGCTGTATCGCCCCACGCGTCAACCACTGGGTCCTCAATGGTGAGGGTGAGGGGGCCCCGCGCCTGCATTTGCGCTTGATCATCCTTGTGAAACTTCTGCCGCTCGTCCGTTCCTTGAATCAGCTGGGGCGTGAAGACATCCCAGACCGTGACGTCAGGGTGCATATGCGCTTCGATACCTTCGGGGCGGTGGTCCTCAAAAGATCGAAAGATGTCCGCGATGACTGCGGCCACCTCGGCCTCTACTGCCTTATCGCTCAACCGACTACGCCTCCACGAAATTGATCGCCCATTCGCCGTCGTGCCACTCCAAAACCGTGGCGCCGCGATGCGAATGTTCATGATACCCATGGATACCGTGTTTCGCTTTGTGTAAATACCAGCCCGGCTTCATCAGTCGCTCCTCGTCGGGGCCGATGTCGCCTTCAAGGCAATAGATCTCTTCGTGTCCGGGGTGCCAATTAGGCC
>JAPKDI010000375.1 GCA_026421105.1 Alphaproteobacteria bacterium
CGTCGCAACAGAGCGGAGCGCGGCACAGTCGCAAGATAGTCGCATTCCCTCGCTCCCTGAGGAGGGTCGGACCGTGGGCGAGACCAAACCGGCGACCCGGGAAGATCTTTTCAAAGGCATTATTCGTCGGTTGGGAGATCGCTAGCCGGTTCTGCTTTCACCGTGTGCAATACAAAAAGCCGCAGCGCACTAGAAAGATTGCCGGTACGTGCCGCATCAACATCAGCAATCAATCTGCTCAATGACACGTGCCGCGCCTTGGCTAGGCGCACGAGCTCATCCCAAAAGGCGGTCTCCAGCGACACGCTGGTCCGGTGCCCGGCGACGATGACCGACCGCTTGGTCCTCGTCATTGCGCATCTCGTAGGTGCGTCACTTCCACAGGGTCAACCCAAGCATTATATTGTGCTGCGGTGACGGACCCGGAGCTCAATGCCGCCTCGCGCAATGAGACGCCTTCGGCATACGCACGCTTGGCAATCCGGCGGTGCGCAAAACGTTCTTGGGATCGTCAGTCATTGCAGAATTCCTTTAGGGGTAGCTAACGGCTTAGGGCGTCTCTCCTGACACCTTGATGTTAGGAGAGATCACAACACGTGATCGATGAGCAATCCGCCAGCAAACACGAACAACACTGCACTAGTGCTCCATGACACCGCGCGCTGCACCGCGGGGCGGCCAAGCCATACCCGGGCGCGGTCGGCGACCAGCATAATGCCCATCTGCCAAACCACGTTCACGGCAAACAACGCGATGCCCAGCGTCACCAACTGCGGCCAAATTCGGCCTCGTTCTGGGTCAACAAAGTTAGGCATCAGTGCGAGAAACAACACAATAACCTTGGGGTTGAACAGATTGGTCAACAGGGCATCACGCATCCCGACAAAAGGGCGTACTACCCGCCCGCCTGTCATGGCTTCAACATTGATCAGGCCTGAGCAAAATCCCTGGATGCCGAGCCACGCGAGATACCCGGCGCCAACAATCGCAATGCTCTTGAATGCAATCGGACTCGATGCGATCACGAACGAAATGCCCAGCGCTGCCAGCGCGGTATGGGTGAACAGCCCAAGCTGAACCCCCATCACGGTAGCCGCCCCGGTGCGCGATCCCGATGACATCGTGTAGCGGATAATCAGCAGGGTATCGGGGCCAACCGATAGCACGAGCGCCAGAATGGTGACGATAAACGCAACGAGGGTAGTGAGATCGACCGGCATGGCACGGGCTTACGTGCTGCCACTCCTCGGCGCAAGCCTCAGACGCGGGCTCGTCGGGCCTCAGTCCTTGAGGCGGACCACTGCAATGCCAGACTGCGGCCGCATGCGTAGCAGCGGGCCCAGGTCGGGGGTCTTCGCGTAGCCGGTGATCAGGTCGCGGGCCGCACTATGCTGCGCTAGGTCCACCGTCCACGACTTCTCCTTGCCGTGGCGTTGCCAAGTGATGGCTTCGGCGTCCCCCAAGGTCTCGTCATAGATCATGGCCATCGTCGGCAGCGGCGGATGACCGGTGGCATGTAAGTGGTACGCGGGAAAATCATCATCAAACAACAAAGTGCGAAACCCGCGCGCGTGCGCCTCGATCACCCGCTGCGCATGGTTAATGTGGTCATCGAAGTAACACAACGTATTGCCATGCGCCGTGATGTCGGCGTTCATCCAGTCATCTTCATGGTAATTCGCCTCGTCATCGCGCCACACCACGCTTCGGAAACTCACGTCAAAGCAATGCATCGCCGCGCGCGGGTTGCCTATACGAAGCAGCCACGTCGAATGCCCGCGATGCACGCCGCTTTCCACAATCATCTCTGGTGCAATGAGGCGACCCAGCGTGTAAAGCCAGAATGAATCGGCAAATTTGGTGCCGCCTTCGTTGTCTTGCACCGGCCGCTCGGCATAGGCCTGGAAGAAATCATCGAC
>JAPKDI010000376.1 GCA_026421105.1 Alphaproteobacteria bacterium
ACGGCGATACGGTAGGGCTAATTCGGGCATCGAAACGCCGTCTGGAAGATGACCTCCCTCCACTGGTTCTCTTGCCGCTTGCCGATCCAGTTACAACAGCGCCAGGTGAACAGGCTATTGAAGCGGCCCTTAGCGACTTGGCGCAAAGGGCTTCGGTCTATCTAGCTGGTGCCGCGCAAGTCAAAATATCCCGGTCGGGCCAAGCGCAAAACGTTGCCTATTTGTTTGACCCCGACGGTCTTCGGCTACTGCGAACGCCCAAGATTGCACCTGATTTGGTGGACCGTTACGACGCCACGATCGCGGACTTCAATGTGCCCGCCGCGTTCGACGTGGCAGCAACGCCGCACGGCCAAGTCGGGTTGCTCATTGGTGAGGACGTGCTGTTTCCACACCTCGTAAGGGCTCTCACACTGAGTGGATGCGAACTTTTGCTCAACCCAGTTCGGGAAACTAGTGACGATCGTTTTGAGATGCGCCAGATCGTCCGCCGCGCGCGACCATACGAGAACCGCATCTACTTGGCATGTGCCGCGCCGCGCGCTGCCAACATTGAAGGTGCGAAAATGGCCTTGCCGGCGGCATCGGCACTAAACGACTGGATCGGCAACACCGTGAGTGCCCAAGGCAATGAGAGTTTCATCGTGTGTACGCCTGACATCGAGCGCTTACGCCGCTTTCGCCAAGCGCCTGGTCCAAATTTCCCGGCCATCCTACGAACCCAGCTCTATGCACCGGAATATGCGGGTACTAGTGACAACGTTGCGGCATCGCCTAGCACCCGCGCCGCTTGGCGCGAGGAGGGGCAGCGGCGTGTCGCTGCGACGGCCGCTACACCAGTCAAGGACGAACGGCTCAACTACGGCGTTGTCTTAGGCCAACACGTCGTTCGTATATTACGCGAGGCCAATCTCGCTGCCGAAACGAAAATGCGCAATGTCGAAGAGGCCATCGAGCTGGTGCAGTTTCGCGTCGAGCGCACCAAGCCTGGCATTGTTGTATTTCCCGAATTCTTCATCACCGGCGCGCAGGTCAACCGGACACCCGAAGTGTGGGCCCAAATTGGCGTCCGCTTTCCGGGCCCCGAAATTGATCGGCTCTGCAAGTTTGCGCAGGACATGAGATGTTATGTATCAGGCGGTTGTTTTGAGGCCGATGACGATTGGCCAGGCCGTTTTTTCAACACTGCGTTCATCATCGACGACAGCGGCAGTGTTATTCACCGGTATCGTAAGATCCAATGCGCCGACGTGCTCGGGTCACTGCCGGATACCACGCCCGGTAGCATCTACAGTCGTTATGTCGACAAGTACGGCTACGATAACCTCTTTCCAGTCGTTAACACGCCGTTGGGTTGCCTCGGTACGATCGTATGCTTTGATATGAACTTTCCGGAAACAGCGCGCGCGCTTGTACGTCGCGGTGCAGAGGTCATTCTGCATCCGACCTCTGAACCCCACGGTGGCGGCCGGTCAGCTTGGGAAATGGGCCGCCGCACGCGTGCCTTCGAAAACACCGTGTATGTCGTGTCGGCAGCGATGGGCGGTGAATATCTCAATCACGCGGATACGGTGCCGAACCTCTATTCGCGCGGCCACGCAAAGGTTGTGAACTTTGATGGCAACGTTCAGGTGGTTGCGGATGGCCCGGGCCGAGTCGCCCTAGAGGGCCGCATCGACTTGCGCGCCTTGCGCAAGGCCCGCGCAAATCCATTCAGTAATCTTGCCGCGTGGGATGAGCCCGCAGTTTACGGACACGTCTATGCCGCGCGTCAGGGCATGCCGAACGATTTATGGGCAGACGATACGGCGGCATTTCCCTACCGCGGGATGAAGCCAACGTTGGAGGTGGTGAGGCAATACACCGAAGCAGGCATCTTTGTGCGGCCTGACGCGGCCTAAGCGGGCGCGACC
>JAPKDI010000030.1 GCA_026421105.1 Alphaproteobacteria bacterium
CAGGTGCGGTGGCGCACCTGGTTCTTATGCGCGAGCGGGCTGGGTGCTAATTGCGGGTTTTAGCTAGTCCTGGATGCTAACGGGTATAAATGCGGATCAGTGATGCTATTGCGGCAAACGCTAACCTTCGACTTTTTAGATACCAACTACAGAAACCACGCCAGATGGCCCAAAGACCTAGATCGGCGAAGCTAATACAAGATGTACGCCCGGTAAGCTGGCCATTCACAAGAACGTCTAGGTCAAGCTGTCAGCGTTCCACTCGGGCGCGATCCCGGCTGCGGCCTCGCCCAGCAAACGGCAGCGGATGCCCGTGCCGGCGCCCTCGCACTGAAAGTTAGTGCAATAGCTGAAGGCGAGGTTGCGTTCCCGGTCACAGAACGCGAGTGCCCCGCCGGAGCCGAGCTTGCCAAAGGCCTTCATGTTCTCGCCCATCGCGATGTAGGGCGGGCTATTCTGCTCAAAGCCGAGCCCCATGCGCAGAGGCCAGTCGGTCATGAAGCAAACCCCCTCCCAGACCAGCTTAGACGCCCGTTCAACAGTCTCGGGCTTGAGCAGGTGTAGCCCGTCGATCTCTCCGTTTCCGGCTAGCATGGCGTAAATCCGGGCCGCCCCGCGCGCGTTGCCGTGACCGCCGAAAGCTGGCAGTTCGCCCTCGCGGATCTCCTTGCAGTTGAGCAGGTCTTCCCGGTCAGGCCGGCCCGACCAGGCGCGGCGCAGATTAGAGCCGGACTGGGCTCCCGCCGACCAGAACTTATTCTCTGGGTTGGTATGCATAGTAGCGCATAGCGCGGCCTCCTCCGGGGTCAGGCCGAGGTTGTATTCCGCACCGAGAGGTTCGGTGATTTCCTCTCGAAGATAGGTGCCGATGGACTTGCCGGTGACGTTGCGGACCACCTCACCGAGGATAAAGCCGATGTTGATGGTGTTGTAGGCCCCCTTCGTACCTGCCGGGAACGCCGGCGGTTGGGCCGCAATGGCGGCGCATTGCGCCGGGTAATCGAACCAGTCGCCGGGTTTCGCGCCGTCCGAGAAGATCGCGCCACACTCATGGCCCTGAACGTGACGTATAAGGATGCCCTCCTTGCCGTTCTGAGCAAATTCCGGCCAGTAATCGGCGACCGCCGCATCGAGATCCACTTGACCCCGGTCAGCCAGCATATGAACAGCCAACGCACACATGGCCTTCACTACCGAGTTCATGAGGACAATCGTGTTTTCTTCCCACGGCCGGGTCCGCGCCAAGTCCCGGTGCCCGCCCCACAAATCGACAACTTTCTCGCCGTCCTTGTAGACGCAGACGCTGGCGCCAATCTCGTGCCGGCTAGCGAAGTTTTCGCGGAAAGTCTCTTCGACTACGGCAAAAGCCGTGTCGCAGAAGCCGCCGATCGGAATGTCGCAGTCACTCATGTTCTCCCCCGATTCTTCTGTCCATACCGAGCTGTCATCAATTATTGTCAGGCTAGCATAGAAGGGCGCTACCATAAATATCACGAAGGTTCGAGAGGAGGAGATTATGACCAACACCGTCCGACGCCCAGCCCTGAGTGGGCTCAGGAAAATCCACTGCGACGTCTTGGCCCTCGCGATAGCAAATGCCAACCCAGCGATCGTGGGTCATAGTGCCTTCTAATTTGCAGCGTACCCGCTTGCCCATAACAAGGTTGGACATAAATGCCTTGGACTGCGGACCAAGTACCTCTTTCATTTCCGGCGCGGAAACTTCGTCCAGACGGAATCTTTCTAACCTCGATGGTGTCCACCGTCACGTACCCTGGTGACGTCGCCGGCAAGGATTGTCTGAGCTGCCAACGCTGGGGTGGTGCTCAACAAGAGAGCAGACAAGACGAGTAACCTCAATCTTCTTGCTCCGTACGAAGACGCTGCTCAGTCAGCGTTTCTCCCTCGTATTCCCAATAGTCTGGCCCAGCGATCTGCGTCTATGAATAGCCGCGCTTTTCACGTCAGGAGTTCGCATTTTTCTGCCAGCACCGATAAAATAAAGTTACCTTGGTTCTCTCGGGAAAACTCAAATGCGTCTTGGCTACTAACGATGGATCCCCTCACACAAGGCCTGATAGGCGCAAGTCTGCCTCAGGCGTTTACAAAGGACCGGCGAGTGTTGTTCTGGGCAGGAAGCCTCGGATTTCTAGCTGGGGTGTTACCGGATTTGGACGTCGTGATCCGGTCATCGTCCGACCCTCTATTATTTCTCGAATTTCATCGGCATTTTACCCACTCGTTCTTGTTTATTCCTGTGGGGGGGCTGGTTTGCGCCGCCATCTTCCATCTGTTCTTGGGACGCCGAACTGGTGTTTCATTCAAATTGGCCTGGTTGTTCTGCACACTCGGCTATGGCACGCACGGTCTTCTTGACGCCTTTACAACTTACGGCACCCAGTTGTGGTGGCCTTTCAGTTCGGAGCGCGTCTCCTTAAGCGTTGTTTCCGTCGTCGATCCGCTGGTCACTTTGCCTGTCCTTGTGCTGGTTATCCTCGCCACGTTCCTTAAGCAGAAGTGGTTCGCAGTAGGCGCACTGCTCTGGGTCAGTCTTTATCTTGGTGCAGGCACGCTGCAGCGGAACGCCGCAATCGAGATGGGTGAAATCATCGCCGCTTCGCGAGGTCATGCACCGGTAAGGCTGGATGCCAAGCCCAGTTTTGCCAACATTTTGATATGGAAGGTTATCTACGAAGCGGATGACCGCTTCTTCGTCGACGCTGTGCGCGCCACGCTCGCGCCGCGGGTCTTTTCCGGCACTTCAGTTCGTAAGCTCGATGTTGGGCGGGATTTTCCAAGCCTCGACATAAACTCCCAGCAGAGACGAGACATTCAGCGCTTCGACTGGTTCAGTGATGGGTTTCTGGCACAAGACCCGCTCATGCGCGACCGGATCATCGACATGCGTTACTCTATGATTCCAAACGAGATCAATGGTCTGTGGTCCATCAGCGTTTCAGCCTTGGCTGGGCCGGATAGCCATGTCACTTTTCAGTCTCATCGCCGCAACGCGAAAGAAAGTATCGGTCGCCTGTGGTCGATGATAATCGCGCCAAAGGTCGAATGATTTTGTGCTTCGCGCGGGCGTAAATGTTGAATTACTTGAACGAGATAAAAACACTCAGATTTGGCCCGAGGAAAATCACTTTTTCATGGACGGCGGCTTACGGGCATGCTGGTTCGATTGCAACAATGCGCGACGCCGTCACGGCGCATTTCGATTCTCTACGTGGCATTGATGTAAACGCAATTAGCAGCATGGCGCGCCAGGAATACTTTAAACGGATGGCTGCTAATGGCGACGACTAAAAGCTGCTGGGCATTTTATCGGATGATGAAGTCGCCCAGGTTGAAAAATTTCTGCATACCTTAAATTTCTGCTGACGTCCGCTGAGTTCGAGACAGAAATGACGGTTATCGGTAGCGACCCTAATAAATCCTGTTTTCGAGCCTGGCTGGTCACGATTGTTACCCAGGGCGTTACCCAAATTAGAAAGCGATGGATGTCTCTGAGCCGTATAGCCCGGTATGGATGGTTCCGGCAGCAGGAATCGAAGACGCCAGTGGCGTTTGAGTGAATTATCCGTAATTCGCGAGCGAGATAGTCAAATAGCTAAACGCTCACAGCGTGATAAAATCTGTGCACTCGTGGCTACTCAGATTAACCCGGGCGACGTGATCGGCGACTGAGCAGGCGACATAGGCGTTGGTCATGTCGGCGTCGAAGGCGGTGTGCGTCGACCCTTGACCAACCTTGATGCGGGCGATTTCAACTGCGCGCGTCGCATCGTAGACCCGCACATGCTCCGACGAGTAACCGGTGGCGAAAACGACGCTACCATCCGGCGCTATGTCGAGCCCATGGGGATATGGTTCGCTCGGTAAGATGGCCGTTCGCTCCATAGTCGCGGCGTTGAATACGGCGATCGTATCGTCGCCGAAGTTGGCGACGTAAATCGACTTTCCGTCCGGCGTTATCCGCGGTACGTGGGCCCACTCTCCGCTCCACGACTGGGCGATCATGTCGCCGTCAGGCGACACGCAACTCAACGTACCATCGAACGTGTTGGCCGAGTAAATCCGCTCACCGGCGGCGTTCATGACCAGATGCGACGGCCCTGCGCCGACCGTGAACCGGGTCTCGACGCGTCCCTCTATAAGGTCGACGCGGGCTACCGTGCCGTCGCCCATACACGGCACGAACGCGGTTCGTCCATCGGGAGATACCACCGGGTCGTGGGGTGCCGGTCCGACCTCGATCGTTTTGTCGCGGAACCCGGTTGCGGTGGGCCAGATGATAGTGAGCGTCCCCGTTATCGGGCCGGTCACGCAGGCGATACCGTCGTCGGTAATCATTGGCAATTGCGGCGCGCCGGGCGCGCTGATGCTTGCGGCGACCTCGAGCGTTTTAGCATTCACGATAATCATGGCGTCGCCCATCGCGTCGGCGACGAATACCCAGGATTCCTGCGGGTCGACGGCGATGTGAGAGGCCATAACGGCAACGTCAGCGATGCCTGTCACGGCAGCGGTGTGTTTGTCGATACGCGCCACCCGTGACGCCCGTTCCGAAGCCCAGACCGTGCCAGAAGGCGTCGTGACTACATGATGCATACACGGCATCTCTGCCATGGCCGGTGATGCCGCGCGGCGCATTATCATGCGCCATCCGTCATCTGCAGCACGTTCGGCGGTGAAGCGGATACCACCCTCGATCAAGCCAATGCGCAATCCTGCCGGCAGGTCGTCGACAAGAACTTCGATCTGCTCTCCGGCTGTTGCCGTGTCGTAACGTCGGCAAATGGTCTGATACATTTCGCCCGGTGCTACCGAGCGGCAGTCGAATTGATCCATAGTGTGAGCTCCCCGCTGGTGATCGTCGAATCAACCAACATATCCCGGATGGCCAATAATCTAGCCTCTACTATATTCAAATTCACCGCTGCCATATAATTTTTTCGCAGCCTCTCTCGGGAAAACTCAAATGCGTCTTGGCTACTAACGATGGATCCCCTCACACAAGGCCTGATAGGCGCAAGTCTGCCTCAGGCGTTTACAAAGGACCGGCGAGTGTTGTTCTGGGCAGGAAGCCTCGGATTTCTAGCTGGGGTGTTACCGGATTTGGACGTCGTGATCCGGTCATCGTCCGACCCTCTATTATTTCTCGAATTTCATCGGCATTTTACCCACTCGTTCTTGTTTATTCCTGTGGGGGGGCTGGTTTGCGCCGCCATCTTCCATCTGTTCTTGGGACGCCGAACTGGTGTTTCATTCAAATTGGCCTGGTTGTTCTGCACACTCGGCTATGGCACGCACGGTCTTCTTGACGCCTTTACAACTTACGGCACCCAGTTGTGGTGGCCTTTCAGTTCGGAGCGCGTCTCCTTAAGCGTTGTTTCCGTCGTCGATCCGCTGGTCACTTTGCCTGTCCTTGTGCTGGTTATCCTCGCCACGTTCCTTAAGCAGAAGTGGTTCGCAGTAGGCGCACTGCTCTGGGTCAGTCTTTATCTTGGTGCAGGCACGCTGCAGCGGAACGCCGCAATCGAGATGGGTGAAATCATCGCCGCTTCGCGAGGTCATGCACCGGTAAGGCTGGATGCCAAGCCCAGTTTTGCCAACATTTTGATATGGAAGGTTATCTACGAAGCGGATGACCGCTTCTTCGTCGACGCTGTGCGCGCCACGCTCGCGCCGCGGGTCTTTTCCGGCACTTCAGTTCGTAAGCTCGATGTTGGGCGGGATTTTCCAAGCCTCGACATAAACTCCCAGCAGAGACGAGACATTCAGCGCTTCGACTGGTTCAGTGATGGGTTTCTGGCACAAGACCCGCTCATGCGCGACCGGATCATCGACATGCGTTACTCTATGATTCCAAACGAGATCAATGGTCTGTGGTCCATCAGCGTTTCAGCCTTGGCTGGGCCGGATAGCCATGTCACTTTTCAGTCTCATCGCCGCAACGCGAAAGAAAGTATCGGTCGCCTGTGGTCGATGATAATCGCGCCAAAGGTCGAATGATTTTGTGCTTCGCGCGGGCGTAAATGTTGAATTACTTGAACGAGATAAAAACACTCAGATTTGGCCCGAGGAAAATCACTTTTTCATGGACGGCGGCTTACGGGCATGCTGGTTCGATTGCAACAATGCGCGACGCCGTCACGGCGCATTTCGATTCTCTACGTGGCATTGATGTAAACGCAATTAGCAGCATGGCGCGCCAGGAATACTTTAAACGGATGGCTGCTAATGGCGACGACTAAAAGCTGCTGGGCATTTTATCGGATGATGAAGTCGCCCAGGTTGAAAAATTTCTGCATACCTTAAATTTCTGCTGACGTCCGCTGAGTTCGAGACAGAAATGACGGTTATCGGTAGCGACCCTAATAAATCCTGTTTTCGAGCCTGGCTGGTCACGATTGTTACCCAGGGCGTTACCCAAATTAGAAAGCGATGGATGTCTCTGAGCCGTATAGCCCGGTATGGATGGTTCCGGCAGCAGGAATCGAAGACGCCAGTGGCGTTTGAGTGAATTATCCGTAATTCGCGAGCGAGATAGTCAAATAGCTAAACGCTCACAGCGTGATAAAATCTGTGCACTCGTGGCTACTCAGATTAACCCGGGCGACGTGATCGGCGACTGAGCAGGCGACATAGGCGTTGGTCATGTCGGCGTCGAAGGCGGTGTGCGTCGACCCTTGACCAACCTTGATGCGGGCGATTTCAACTGCGCGCGTCGCATCGTAGACCCGCACATGCTCCGACGAGTAACCGGTGGCGAAAACGACGCTACCATCCGGCGCTATGTCGAGCCCATGGGGATATGGTTCGCTCGGTAAGATGGCCGTTCGCTCCATAGTCGCGGCGTTGAATACGGCGATCGTATCGTCGCCGAAGTTGGCGACGTAAATCGACTTTCCGTCCGGCGTTATCCGCGGTACGTGGGCCCACTCTCCGCTCCACGACTGGGCGATCATGTCGCCGTCAGGCGACACGCAACTCAACGTACCATCGAACGTGTTGGCCGAGTAAATCCGCTCACCGGCGGCGTTCATGACCAGATGCGACGGCCCTGCGCCGACCGTGAACCGGGTCTCGACGCGTCCCTCTATAAGGTCGACGCGGGCTACCGTGCCGTCGCCCATACACGGCACGAACGCGGTTCGTCCATCGGGAGATACCACCGGGTCGTGGGGTGCCGGTCCGACCTCGATCGTTTTGTCGCGGAACCCGGTTGCGGTGGGCCAGATGATAGTGAGCGTCCCCGTTATCGGGCCGGTCACGCAGGCGATACCGTCGTCGGTAATCATTGGCAATTGCGGCGCGCCGGGCGCGCTGATGCTTGCGGCGACCTCGAGCGTTTTAGCATTCACGATAATCATGGCGTCGCCCATCGCGTCGGCGACGAATACCCAGGATTCCTGCGGGTCGACGGCGATGTGAGAGGCCATAACGGCAACGTCAGCGATGCCTGTCACGGCAGCGGTGTGTTTGTCGATACGCGCCACCCGTGACGCCCGTTCCGAAGCCCAGACCGTGCCAGAAGGCGTCGTGACTACATGATGCATACACGGCATCTCTGCCATGGCCGGTGATGCCGCGCGGCGCATTATCATGCGCCATCCGTCATCTGCAGCACGTTCGGCGGTGAAGCGGATACCACCCTCGATCAAGCCAATGCGCAATCCTGCCGGCAGGTCGTCGACAAGAACTTCGATCTGCTCTCCGGCTGTTGCCGTGTCGTAACGTCGGCAAATGGTCTGATACATTTCGCCCGGTGCTACCGAGCGGCAGTCGAATTGATCCATAGTGTGAGCTCCCCGCTGGTGATCGTCGAATCAACCAACATATCCCGGATGGCCAATAATCTAGCCTCTACTATATTCAAATTTCACCGCTGCCATATAATTTTTTCGCAGCCTCTCTCGAGGGCGCGCATCTCGATGCTCTCGCGGATCGCTGCGTCGGGCGGCGGACCACCTTTAACTGGTGGCCGAGGTCGCAAATCCCGGGGCGCCACCCTGCCACCCCCAGGTAGGGCGCTTTTCGAATCGCTCTGACGCTGATTTTGCTCCTAATCAGCCAACATTCTGTCACCTATAGTGTCACCTAATTGGTTTCGGGCACAAAAAAAGACCTAGCCGTTTCGGGCTAAGTCATTGAAATAATGGTGCCGGCTGCAGGAATCGAACCCGCGACCTACTGATTACAAATCAGCCGCTCTACCAACTGAGCTAAGCCGGCCCTCGTCGTGAAATCGCCGGGACAATAGGCGCGGGAGTGGTGCTGCGGCAACCCCGATTGTCGCATCAAAAATGCGCGCAAAAAATGATCAGACGTCAACCACTGCCGTCACGTCTATTTCCACCAGTGCGCCTTCGAGCAGCAGAGCCGGTACACCGACGCAGGTGCTGGATGCAGATTTGTCGTCACCGTAGAAATCCATCATCGCCTTCATGATAGCGGGACGGTCGCTGGGCTTGAGGTCGACCACGAAAACTCGCTGTCGTACCACATCGCCGGGAGTGGCGCCGCCCAGTTCGAGGGTGCGCCGGATGGTTTCGTAGATATAAGTTATCTGCGCGCCTAGGTCACCGGGCCCCACCAGCTCGCCTTCAATCGTGGCTGAGACCAGTCCTGACAGATGCAGGGTCTTGCCGCCTTCGCTGATGACGAGATTGGTGAAGTGGGGTTTGTTCCAGAGAAAGTCCGGGCGAATGCGTTCGATCAAAACAGGCATGAGGGAGGATCCATTATGTGGTATTTTGGACTGGCGTTTTACTCTCTGGCGCCGCGGCTAATTTCATAGAGCGCTACAGCTGCGGCGTTCGAGACGTTGAGGCTTTCAACAGATCGCATCTGTGGGATGCATGCAAGCGTATCGCAGGATTCACGAACCAGGCGGCGCATGCCGCTTCCCTCAGCGCCCAATACAAGCGCCATGGGGCCGCCAACAGCTGCTGTGGCGATCGACTGGTCGCTCGCACCATCAAGGCCGATGCACCAGAAATTGTTGCGTTTGAGTAGGTCCAGCGAGCGGGATAAATTGGTCTCACGCACCAGATCGACGACTTCGAGTCCGCCCGAGGCCGCTTTTGCGAGAACACCGGTTACCGGCGGGGCGTGACGGTCCTGCATTACAAGAGCCGTAACACCGAATGCAGCGGCCGAGCGAATTATCGCACCTACGTTGTGCGGGTCGGTTACCTGATCGAGAAGCACGATACGCCCGTTGGGGCCAGCCTTGCCGATGACGGCGTCGAGGCCCGGGTCTTCGAGTGGTTGCGCATAGAGGGCGATTTGCTGATGGACGGCCCCGAACGGAAGGATTTCACCAATATCCTCGGTGCCGACCCGTTCGATCAGGGCTGTACGACCTAGCGGCTCTGCTGTGGTGTAGACGAGCTCGGCCTGATCATCATCGGCCACTAGCAAGCGTTCGCACACCCTGTCGGGGTTTGAAAGCGCGGCTAGCACACTGTGGGTTCCGTAAAGCCAGGGTGAAGAGGCGCGTTCGGTGCCCTCATTTGCACGTTGTGAGCGAGCATCACCGCGGGCTCGACGACGTGATCCAAGTTTCTGTTTTCTTGCCATGATGTCGGCTCATAGGGCATTCTTACCGGGCCCGCAACGATAGATCCGTAAGAAACGCGCTCGAACGGCTGTTGTTTTTGGTTTTTCCTCCAATCGCGGTTGACACGACCGGCGAAATCTACATATTGCGCTGCACGGGCCGGCGCTCTTTAGGCGTTCGGTGCGTTTGCTGTTGGCTGCATGATAAAAATCATGAAGCTGCGCGGCGAGGAGGGGTGCCTGAGCGGTTAAAAGGGGCGGACTGTAAATCCGCTGGCTATGCCTACGTTGGTTCAAATCCAACCCCCTCCACCAGCTGCAAAGGACAGATTGATTGAGTAACGGAGCTTCGTGCCGAAAATAGAAATTACGTAATGAATTCGGCGGGTGTAGCTCAATGGTAGAGCAGAAGCCTTCCAAGCTTACGACGAGGGTTCGATTCCCTTCACCCGCTCCAAGGCTCCTGCCGACGAGCGCACGGAATGAGACGGCGGCCGGCCGAGGCGCCAACCAGAATACCGGTGTTTGGCCGGTGCAACGATTGACAGAACGCAGGGCAGTATTATGTCGAAAGAGAAGTTTGAGCGAACAAAGCCGCATTGCAACGTCGGCACGAT
>JAPKDI010000377.1 GCA_026421105.1 Alphaproteobacteria bacterium
AGCATTTTCAAGTACATCCTGCGCTATAGCGGGCGCCAGCAGATCAATTTGACGATCCTGGCGGCGATTTCCTTCCCCTTCGTCTACGCCTTTTACGAGCTTCCCAAGCAAATCATTAACAAGGCGATCCAGGCCAACCCGGAGGATTTCCCGCGCACGTTCGACATCTTTGGGATTGATTTCAGCGCGATCGGGGTGCCCGAAGTCGGCCAGCTGCCGTGGCTATTTTCGCTGTGCGGACTGTTTCTGGTCCTGGTTATTATCAACCAAGGGTTTAAGTACGCGATTAACGTTTACAAGGGGCTGACCGGCGAGCGCATGTTGCGGCGGTTGCGGTTTGATCTCTATAGCCGCGTGTTGCGCTTTCCCAAGAGCACCTTCCGCAACATGTCTCAGGGCGAGATCATCCCGATGATCACCGCCGAGGTGGAGCCACTGGGTGGCTTCATCGGCAACGCCTATTCACAGCCAGCCTTCCAGGGCGGCCAGCTTCTGGTCATTCTTGGCTTTTTGTTTGCGCAGGATTGGCGCATGGCCACTGCAGCGGTAGCGCTCTATCCACTCCAACTATACGTCATTCCCAAGTTGCAACGCCGCGTGAACGTTCTGGGCAAGGAACGCGTCAAGTTGGTGCGGCAATTGTCCGACCGGATCGGCGAAACAGTAAACGGCATAGAAGACGTGCACGTGCACGACACGTCACGGCGCGAACGCGCGGAGTTCTCGCGCCGCTTGGGCACGATCTTCAACGTGCGCTACAAGATTTACCGCCAGAAATTTGTCATCAAATTTCTCAACAACTTCATCCAACAGTTGGGACCCTTCTTCTTCTATTCGATTGGTGGGTATCTCGCGATCAACGGCCAACTTGAGGTCGGCACGCTCGTCGCGGCCATTACCGCGCATAAGGATTTGGCCGCGCCGTGGAAGGAATTGCTGAACTACTACCAGCAGCAGGCCGATGCGCGGATCAAGTACGAGGTCGTTGTCTCGCAGTTTGAGCCGGCCGGGCGCCTGGACGCCGAGGCGCAGGATTTTGAGCCGGAAACGGTAAGCCCGCTGCAGGGAACCGCAGCGATGGTCAATGTCACGCTGTATGACGATCAGGAAACAGCTGTTGTCGATAGTGCGAGCTTGGAGTTTCCGCTCAACCAACGAATTGGACTGATGGGGTCGCCCGGCAGTGGGCGTGAAGATGTGGCGATGTTGCTCGCTCGCTTAGTCCGACCATCGGCGGGGTCGATCACGATCGGCGGGACTGACATTGCCAATGCGCCCGAAGCGATCATTGGTCGACGCATGTCCTACATCGGTCCGGGCGGTTTCGTTTTCGCGGCAACGATCGGGAGCAACCTTTATTACGGCCTGCGTCATCGCCAAATCGGTCCGAACCCAAATGACAAAGATGCCGCGCTACACGAGGCCAGTGTCGCCGAAGCCAGGGCCGCAGGGAACAGTACTGACGATGTCAACGCGGAGTGGACCGATTACGCGGCCACCGGCACGGATGGCCCGCACGCGTTAGCGGCACGAGCACTTGACGTCCTCGACATGGTCGAGCTGACGGCGGACGTCTATCAGTTCGGCTTGCGCGGGACGATTGATCCGACGGCGGAACCCGAACTTGCCGGCGCTGTCCTCCGCGCGCGCGCCCGACTGCGCGAGCGCGTCGATGCGGACCAGTCCGTGGGTCATTTGGTCGAACGCTTTGATCCGGCGCTCTACAACGCGAACGCGACGGTGGGCGAGAATTTGCTGTTCGGCAACCCGGTCGGCGACACATTTAACATGGACAGACTGGGTGAGAATTCCTATGTGCTGGAGGTGCTGGAAAAAGCCGGCTTGACCGAAACAATGCTGCAAACCGGCCATCAGGTTGCGGCCACGATGGTCGAACTATT
>JAPKDI010000031.1 GCA_026421105.1 Alphaproteobacteria bacterium
CCATCGCGCCGGTTCCGAACCCAACCTGTTAGCCCGAGGCCTCGCGCCGTCTTCACCGTCCAACCGCGAAACCACACGCCCTGAACCTTGCCGGTGATGCGAAGCCGCAAGGTCGCATCGTCAACGGCCTCGTTCATTCAAACTCAAGAATAATCTGGTCCACCGCCAAGCTATCGCCCGGCCCAGCATGAAGTTCCTTGATAGTGCCGTCGCGCTCCGCGGTGAGAACATTTTCCATCTTCATCGCATCGACAACAGCGAGGGCAGTGCCAGTTTCCACGACCTGCCCCAAGGTGACATTGATTGACACCACCATGCCTGGCATCGGTGAGAGCAGAAATTTGCTCATGTCCGGCGGCACCTTGACCGGCATCAGCCCCATTAGCTCGGCAACTTTTTCAACGCGCAGGGCAACCGGAATCACAGCGGGGCCCAGCGTAATCACGACACCCTCGGCCTGTGAATCAATCTGCGCCGTGACGTCGCGCCCCGCGATGGAACCACGAAAGATCGCGTCGCCCGGGTTCCAATCGGTGGCGACGTCGACGGACGCACCAGCGATATCTAGAGAGCAACCGAACTCGGTCGCGGCGACCGTCATCGGCACTTGTATGGACCCCGTGACCGCAACCCAATTCCCGACTGGCCCGTCGGGTCGACGGATTGTCCGTCGGAGGTGGGCCAGCGCGCCAATCGCCGCGGCTATCCCTATTTGATCGTCAGTCGGTTCCGGCGCGACATAGCCATCCGGCCAAGTTTGATCAATAAAGCCGGTCGAGAGCGCACCCTCTTTGAACACTGGGCGATCTACGACGTCACGCAAAAACCGGACGTTGTGAGCAATCCCACGCACATAGAACTGATCCAAAGCTGTCGCCATCCGCGCCGTCGCCTCAGCTCGGTCAGCACCAGAGGTGATCAATTTGGCAATCATCGGGTCGTAGAACCGAGAAATATCGCTCCCCTCTTCCACACCCGTATCAACGCGGACACCGTTCTCATTGGTCGGCACGCTGTAACCCGTTAGCCGTCCGATCGACGGAAGAAACCCCCGCTCCGGGTCCTCCGCGTAGATGCGCGATTCCATCGCCCACCCGTTGAGCTGAACATCGTCCTGAGCAAACTGCAGCTTTTCACCTGCGGCAATCAGGATCATTTGCTCGACAAGGTCGAGACCTGTCACGCATTCGGTTACCGGATGCTCGACTTGCAGCCGGGTATTCATCTCAAGAAAAAAGAAATTGCGCTCGGGATCGACGATGAACTCGACGGTCCCTGCGGAAACGTACCCAACCGATTTGGAAAGCGCGACCGCCTGCTCGCCCATCGCGCGTCTAGTCGAGTCGTCGAGAAATGGGCTTGGCGCCTCTTCGATCACTTTTTGATGACGACGCTGGATCGAACATTCCCGCTCACCAAGGTAGAGCACAGTACCGTGCGTATCCGCCAGCACTTGGATCTCAATGTGACGCGGCGTTTCGACGTATCGCTCGATAAACACGCGGTCATCGCCGAACGACGACTTTGCTTCGCTGACGGCACGCTCGAACCCTTCGAGAACCGAATCATCGTCGCGCGCGATTCGCATTCCCTTTCCGCCACCACCGGCGGACGCCTTGATCATGACTGGGTAGCCGACGTCGCGCGCTATCTTTACAGCTGAATCCGCGTCGGGCACTTCGCCAAGATAGCCTGGCACCGTTGACACACCGGCGCGGTCGGCGAGTTTCTTGGACTCGATCTTGTCTCCCATTGCAGCGATCGCATCGGCCTTCGGTCCGATGAACGTGATGCCGGCCTTGCCAAGTGCTCTCACAAACGCTGCGTTTTCCGACAAGAACCCATACCCGGGATGGACTGCATCGGCGCCACTCTCTTTGATCGCAGCAAGAATGGCGTCCACCACTAGGTAGCTTTCAGCGGCCGGTGCGGGTCCTATCCGGATTGCTTCGTCGGCCATCAACGTGTGCGGCGCGCCCGCGTCCGCATCAGAATACACGGCGACGGTGGCGATCCCCATACGTCGTGCGGACCGGATGACCCGGCACGCAATCTCACCCCGGTTGGCGACAAGTATCTTCTTCAGCATGAAAAACCGTTTCTTTTCAAAGCATTATGACGGGTCGGCCGACGCGTTACTTCCCCGACGCTGATGCGGCCAACCCTCCCAAATCATTTCAAAACCAGCGCCTGGGTAATGGGACAGGGCCCCGGGCGCCGCCACGAAGATGAGCGTGATGTCATCTTCGCCGCTCACGATCTCGTGAGTGAGGCGAAGGATCATAATGGGATGTTGTCGTGTTTCTTCCACGGATTCTCGAGTTTCTTGGTCCGCAACATCTCAAGCGCACGGGCGATTCGAAGACGCGTATTGTGCGGCATGATCACGTCGTCGAGAAATCCACGGTGCGAGGCAATGAACGGGTTGGCGAACCGGGTACGGTATTCCTCGGTGAGTTCATCAACTCTTTTGGCGTCGCCCGCTTCATCGCGAAAAATAATTTCGACGGCACCCTTTGGCCCCATGACCGCGATCTCTGCCGTCGGCCATGCATAGTTCATATCGCCGCGAAGATGCTTGGACGCCATGACGTCGTACGCGCCGCCATAAGCCTTCCGCGTGATACACGTGACCTTCGGTACGGTTGCCTCCCCGTAAGCGAATAGCAACTTGGCGCCATGCTTGATGATCCCGCCGTACTCTTGATCGGTACCCGGTAGGAAGCCTGGTACATCGACAAAGGTCACAATCGGGATATTGAAACAATCGCAGAATCGTACGAACCGCGCTCCTTTGCGCGACGAATTGATATCGAGGCAGCCCGCCAGCACCATTGGCTGATTCGCAACAACACCGACGGTCTGCCCCCCAATGCGGCCGAAACCAACAACGATATTGCGTGCAAAATCGGGCTGTATCTCGAAAAAATCCCCTTCGTCGACAACCTTCTGGACTAGTTCCTTGATGTCATAGGGCTTCGAGGGATCCGCCGGGACCAACGAATCAAGAGACATTTCGATGCGGTCTACGGGATCGTCGGTTGCCCGGATGGGTGCTTCCTCACGGTTTGACAGAGGCAAGAAGTCATACATCCGCCTCGTCTGAATCAGCGTTTCGATGTCGTTTTCAAACGCGAGATCGGCGACAGACGACTTAGTCGTATGGGTGATAGCACCGCCGAGTTGTTCCTGGGTGACCACTTCGTGCGTTACGGTCTTCACAACGTCAGGCCCAGTCACGAACATGTAAGAAGTGTCTTTGACCATGAAAATAAAGTCGGTCATGGCGGGTGCGTAAACTGCGCCACCGGCACATGGCCCCATGATCACCGATATCTGAGGAACAACACCCGAGGCTAGAATGGTCTTTTGAAATACGTCGGCATAGCCGCCCAGGGAGGCCACGCCCTCTTGAATGCGTGCGCCACCAGAATCGTTCAGCCCAATGACGGGGACCCCGACCTTCATGGCTTGGTCCATGATCTTGCAGATCTTCTCGGCGTGGGTTTCGGAGAGCGACCCACCGAAAACCGTAAAGTCCTGACTAAAAACGAAAACAAGGCGGCCGTTGATTTTGCCATATCCGGTAACGACGCCGTCGCCTGGAACCTTCTGATCGGCCATTCCAAACTCGGTTTCCCGGTGCTCGACGAACATATCGAACTCTTCAAACGAGCCCTCATCGAGTAGGACGTCGAGGCGTTCTCGAGCGGTTAGTTTGCCCTTCGCGTGTTGGGCCTTGATCCGACGGTCGCCGCCGCCGAGTCGGGCAGCCTCCCGCTTCGCTTCGAGTTGTCGGATGATGTCGTGCATGAAGACCCCAAGACGCTAAGAATGCCCGGCATCATAACCGCCTGCGGCAGCTCCGGCACCACGTAAGGGCTATCAATCTGCGGTTTTAACGCGAGCAAGATCCATAAATTGTGCCGCGGCCTCGAGATCGGATCGGGTGCCAATAGCATCGGCAGCGGCTTCGGGATCGGCGCCCCACTGCGCAGCCTGAAAGTCGTAGTCGATCCTGCTGGCTACCCAAGCGGCGGTCGCATCAAGACGCCCGGCGCTCACCGCAAGACCGATCACCAGGGAACCACTAATACTAACAAGCGTGTGTAACGCGGTAAGCGCATACACGTCATGCGCGGCGACCAAAATTTTCAGCGTCGCGATCTGCTCCCGGCTTTGCTGGATCGGGATCACGCCGTTGGTAACCACAAGAGTCGTGCCGTGCGCCTCATGAAGCCAGTCGAGTAATGGCTGCCATGCCCGCGCCTGTTGGTCTGCAAGCCTTTTAGGCATGTCTGCTCGGTAGCAGAGAAGGTCAGTCTCAGCAAAACGCGTGATTTCTGCGACCACCTGGTCGACGGTTTGACGCACCCCGTCGACGGCCGTGTACGCGTGTCGGGTAAGCGGCATCGTCGCTGCCTCGATCTCTTCCACTTGGGCTGCCCACTCAGCGGCGATTGCCTTTGCCAGCTCCGCTGAAGGCAACTCCAGGTCGTTTTTCGCCGGAGTGAGCATCGCGCGACCGTCTAGAAGGACAGCAAAACCACCTTCCCGGCGATCAGTGGTCACCGACTCAAAAAACCGTTTCACTCGCGGTCCTTGCCCAAAATGCGACCGACGCCGCGGATAGCACTGGTTGGTTTTGTTTCACCCAGCTCGGCTTGCTCGAGGGCAGTGAGACAAGGTTTTTTTTCAGCAGTGACCCCCTCGATGACGGGCACCAACAGCAACAGCGGGTTTACGAAGGAGCCGTTTTCTATGTCCGCTACCAACGTCTCGATTGTCGAGAGCCCATCCTGACTTTTGATCGCCAAGGCAATATTGCGAAGCGATAACCCAAGGAACTCCGCGGCCTCAACATCGACGGTTAGGTCGGCATCGAAACACCGCGTGAACCATAATGGCAAAGGCGCACCGGTAAGGATTGGCCCACTGAATTCCGCCCGATCGCCCCTGGCCGATGACGGCCCTTCTGAAAACTGGCTAAGGTCAAAATTCAAAGGTCGAAGGTGCGCAGTAAGCCGCGGGCGTGCACTGGACAAATCCAATGTCGCCGCACCTGTCACTTGCGCCAAACCGACCGACAGAACTACCTCGCGCACCGAAAGCATCTTAACAGAACCTTGTAGACGGGCTGAAAGGTCAAACTCCTTGTCGAGCGGGACCCGAGCGCCAACGATTGGCGACAATGCCATGAGGGAAGTGCCCTTCGCTGACAACGAAAAATCCATCGTGAGATTATCGTCAACGTCGGAAAGTGTTCCGTCGATGCGAAGGGTGCTGCCAGCGGCTTCGATCGTTAGCGCAACAGGAAACGGATCCGGGCCAGCAATTGAACCGAGGTCGCCGACCGTGCCCCTCGCGATCACACCGGTACCGTTGCGGTCCAGCGCAACAACGACATCTGTTTGACCGCTGCTGCCTTGGGGCCGCAGCGCAAATCGGGAAACGTGAAATTCCTGGTCAGTAACTGCATCTCGCAGAACCACCGACAGATCAGTGACGCTGATAAGGTTTGGTAGTGGAGCATCATCAGTTGCATCGGATTCAGAGGCGCCTTTCGGCGGCGTGAACGCCAACGACCCTTTTTGGTCCGTGCCCTCCTCAACCAAAACACGGATGCCGCTGGCCTGGATTTGACGCACGTCGACGGTGCCCGTCAGGAGAGGAAGCCACGCAACCTGGGCTGACGCAATTTCGATGGTGATTGCGTCTGGTTCCGATCCACCTGCGGTATTCGAAAGGCGGATTCCTGACGCGGTCGCCCTCGGCCGTGGAAACAGCGAAAGTTCAATGTCGCCGTCAATGGCTAGCTCGCGGCCAGTTGCGTCGAACGCGGCCTCGGCCAACGTAGACTTCAGGCTGTTCAAGTCGAAAAAAAGCGAAACTAGGCCAGCACCGATCACACCCAGCACGAAGAGCGTAATGACGCCGTACAGGTACAATCTGAAACGCCTCATGCCAGAGAAAATCTCTCGCCGATCATTTTGGGCAGGGTCGCAAAATCAGGTGCGATCGCGTGGGCACCTGGCGCCGTTAGATCCTGGGTATTGTGATATCCCCATGCGACGCCAAATGACGCCACTCCAGCGTTGACCGCCATCTCGATATCAAAGCGTGTATCGCCAACAACCAACGCGTTCTCAGGGTCGACACCCGCCTCGGCAAGGCTCGCGAGAACCATCGCCGGGTGTGGCTTGCCCGGATGATGGTCGCCGGTTTGCAGGTTCACGAAATAGCGATGCAGATCGTGGCGATCAAGGGTCGCGCGAAGGCCTTTGGCACTTTTTGCCGTGGCAACGGCCATTAGAATATCGTCCCGATCAAGAGCCTCGAGGCATGCACGAACCCCAGGGAACATGGGCTCGGGCGGGTCGGCGCGCCCTAAGCGATGCTCCCGGTAGCTGTTCTCGAGGGCAAGCCATTCATCTGGCGGCGCCTGGGGCGCCAGCACAACCACTTGCTCAGCAACAGACAGACCGATCATCTCGCGCAAACCAGCTTCGGGTGGCGGCGGGCGGTCAAAATCCTGGAAGGCAAGGACCATAGCTTCATGATTCGCGACAAAGCTGTCGACTAACGTTCCATCACAATCGAAAATGACCAGGTGAAGGCGCTGGGCCACTAAACCTTCCTCTGCGGCGGCGGCGGCGAGGGCTCGTCCCAACCGATGGCGCGCCAACTTTGAACCATATGCGCCGGTAGTTGGGCGGCGACGCGCAACGTTCCCCCTTCAGGGTGAGGGATCGTCAGCTCACGCGCGTGTAAGTGCAAGCCGCGGCCCAACGTTGGGTTCGGCGAACTGGTTTCACGCTGACCGTATCGCGGATCGCCCACGATCGGAAAATCTGCCTCGGCAGTCTGGACACGAATCTGATGGGTTCGACCCGTCAGCGGGGTCAGTTCTAACCAAGTAAATGGCGCCCCAGATCGTGCCATGACCTGATATAGCGTTGTCGCCGGCTTGCCCCCTGGGACAGACGCCATTTGTTCCCTCCCACCCCCAGATGAGACTTTACTAAGACTCGAGTCCAAACGACCTTCGTCCGCTTCTGGCGAACCATGAACCAAAGCCCAATAGTTCTTTTGGGCGTCTCGATGTGCGAAGGCCGCTGTCAGGACCGTTGCCGCCGCCCGCGACCGCGCAAGTATGAGAACGCCGCTCGTATCGCGATCTAACCGATGGACGAGCCGAGGACGGTCTGGCGCGTCGAATTGCAGGGTGTCGAGCATCCCATCGAGATGTCGAGGTGTGCCACTTCCACCCTGCACGGCCAAGCCCGCAGGCTTGTCGATCGCAATGAGGAAGTCATCGCGATAAAGAATGCGGTCCCGCAATGCCATCACGTCAGATTGCGCAACCGGGCCCGGTCTTGTTGCAGGTTGGGGCGCGGGGAGCGGCGGAATACGCACCAGCATGCCAGTCTCCAGACGCAGACCCGCCCGAACGCGCCCGCCATTTACGCGAACCTCGCCCTTGCGTAGGAGTTTTTCCAGCCGACCGTGGGTCACATCGGGAAACTTGGTGCGGAACCAACGGTCAAGCCGCAGTCCTTCCTCGTCGGCGGTAACGCTGATCTTCTGAACACTCACGTGAGGAGTTGGCGGCTCAGCCACAATCCGAAAAACAACGCCGAAATCGACAAACCCACCGACAGCAAGACGTAGAGCGCAGCGGGAAACACGGCACCTCGCCCGCCCAGCACGGCGACATCTAGGGAGAAAGTGCTGAAGGTTGTGAACGCACCCAAGACGCCAACGGTCATGAAGGCGCGGAGCTCCGGTCCAACATTCCACCGAACGGCCATCAACTCCACCAAGGCGCCCATTGCGAACGAACCAGCCACGTTGACGGAGATGGTCCCCCACGGAAAACCGCTTCCGAAGAGTCGGAGCATTTGGGCACCCACGAGGTGCCGGGCCACGGCGCCAACGGCGCCGCCAATAGCGATCGCTGCAATGATTTTCACGGTTCTACCGTACGCCGAATATCCAACCCTCGGTGCGTCGCACCCTAGCGTCCATAGCGGTTGGCCGCCAGAGCCCGGGATCATTCGACCAGGCGCGCAGCGCCGCCGCGGTCACCGCAGCATCAGCAATATTGTCGTCCACTGCGCCACGAATGTTCATTGGCCTGGATCCATAGGCACGAAGGACGGCGTTGAGGACTTCACCCGATCGCACCTTGGCTTGGGCCTGGCCGGCGGCAGCAAGGAAGGCCCTCGGAAACACTTCGACGACCGTGGAAGCGCCTGACCGAGCACTATCAAATGGCCAGATCCGCACCTTCGGCGCATCACTCTTTAGCGCCAACAGGAAGCGCATCCCGGCCAGCGACCCGAGCCCCACTTGTTTTGGTCCAATGAGATGGAACACAGACTCAGGTGCGCCCAGGCCCTGCACAACACATGCTCGCTCGACGACTTTGTGGCGGCGCGAGAACCGCGCGCCAATCCGGCGCGGCGACCGGAAATGGGCCGCGAAAGGCATCGCTTCAACAAACCCGCCTGCATAAAAATCGGGCGCACCTGCGGCGCCCCGGTTAACCAGCTGCCAGAGATCCTGCGCCCGACCCGGTGCATCGCGGTCTCCTGGAAAATAGGCACCACGGTCGACGAAAGGCAGCGTGAAAGAAAAGTCGAAACCGATAAGAACGCGTCCTCCGCCTAGAGTTTCAAGCGACCAATCAAGCAATCTGCGCCTGGCCCAAGCACCACCCGGCGGAGCCACAACGCGCGGCGCGCCTCGACCGGGTGTACAGACAGCGACCTGGATACCGCGATGGCGCGACCCTTTCGCGCCGGACCAATCGACGCCAACAAACGCGTCAAAAGTCATTCGGCTCGGCCGCGCCCGCTCTCTCGCAGTTTGCGCCAGTATGCGAGGCGTTTGCCCACCTCACGTTCGAATCCGCGCTCTGTTGGTACGTAGAACTCGGCGCGCATCATATCGTCGGGGAAATAGTTTTGGCCGGAAAAGCTGTCAGCGGTGTCGTGGTCGTACGCGTAGTCCTTGCCGTACCCCAGGTCCTTCATGAGGCGCGTCGGCGCATTCAAAATGTGTTTGGGCGGTGGGAGTGAGCCCGTCTCGCGCGCAGATTGTGTTGCCTGCGAAAACGCTGCGTAGGCAGCATTCGATTTGGGCGCGGTCGCGAGATAAATGACAGCTTGGGCAATCGCCAATTCCCCCTCCGGTGATCCCAAGAAATCGTATGTATCCTTGGCCGCGAGCGCTTGATGGACAGCATCGGGATCCGCTAGGCCAATGTCCTCGACAGCGAATCGCACGAGGCGCCGCACGATGTAGAGCGGCGATTCGCCGCCCACCAACATCCGCGCAAGCCAATAGAGTGATGCGTTTGCATCTGATCCGCGCAAGCTTTTGTGGAGCGCGCTTATCAGATTGTAGTGCTCGTCACGCGACTTGTCGTAGATCGGCGCACGCTTCTGCACGGCCTTGACGAGGGCCTCGGTGTTTAGGGACGCGCCGCCCACCGCGAAGAGATCTTCTGCAAGGTTGAGGAGGTATCGCCCATCCCCATCCGACATACCTCGGAGCGCCGCGCGCGCGTCAGCGGTGAGGGGCAACGTGTTGCTTACCAGGGCTTCGGCGCGTTCCAAAAGGCGCTCAAGATCAGCATCTTCGAGCCGGGTCAGGACCAGTACTTGGCATCGCGACAGCAACGCCGCATTGAGTTCAAACGAAGGGTTCTCTGTTGTTGCGCCAACCAGGACGATCGTGCCGTCCTCGACGACCGGTAAGAAGCCGTCTTGCTGGGCACGGTTGAAGCGATGAATTTCATCGACAAACAGTAGCGTACCACGGCCAACTTGGCGCCGCTCTCGGGCACCGTCGATAGCCTTTCTCAGGTCCGCAACTCCGGAAAAAACGGCAGAGAGTTGGACAAAATCAAGGCCCACACGATCCGCTAAAAGCCGTGCAATCGTCGTCTTGCCGGTGCCCGGTGGACCCCAAAAAACAAGTGAGGAGAGACGTCCACTATTCAGCATTCGCTGCAACGGACCTCCTTCACCGAGGACGTGGTCTTGCCCTAGAACATCATCAAGCACTTTTGGGCGAAGCCGATCTGCCAGCGGATGGGGCGTGCCATCAGCCAACCCGGCCGCGTCAAATAGCGTGCTCATGT
>JAPKDI010000032.1 GCA_026421105.1 Alphaproteobacteria bacterium
CATAACGGCCGGCGTAGGCGACAAAATTCTCGGCGCCGCGCTGCCGTTCCTCTGGTGTGCCATAAATATCACCGGACTCAAACATCGCTCGATCACCGGGCATCAAAATAGCCTGCATGTAGCCATCGCCGGTGTAGGTCAGGCGCCCGACCGGCGCCTCGCCCAGGACATGCGAGACGGTACCGTCACTAGCGCGGCGTTCCACCGAGACAAGTTCCCAGGTGCCAACAATGCTGTCCGCCACAATCGGCCCCGATACCTCCCGTTACATATCCAGCAGGATGCGTTGCGGATCTTCAATGCACTCTTTGACACGCACCAGGAAGGTCACGGCCTCACGACCATCGACGAGGCGGTGATCGTAGGAAAGCGCGAGATACATCATTGGCCGAACAACGACGGCATCATCAACTACGACCGCGCGTTTCTCGATTTTGTGCATGCCGAGGATCGCGGACTGGGGTGGATTGAGGATCGGTGTCGACAGCAACGAGCCGAAGACGCCGCCGTTTGAAATGGTGAACGTCCCGCCGGTGAGATCTTCCATGGTCATCTTGCCGTCGCGGGCGCGCCTGCCAAAATCGGTGATGGTCTTTTCGATATCAGCGAAGGACATTTCCTCGACATCGCGCAGCACGGGCACAACCAGGCCATTGGGGGCGGAGACCGCGACACCGATATCGCAGTAGTTCTTATAAACGATTTCGTCACCGTCAATTTCGGCGTTGACCGAGGGCAGTTCGCCGAGGGCAATGACGCTCGCCTTCGCGAAGAACGACATAAAGCCAAGCCGAACGCCGTGCTTTTTCTCGAAGGCGTCGCGGTAGTCTGCGCGCAACTTGAGCAGCGCTGTCATGTCGACTTCATTGAAGGTGGTCAGCATGGCGGCGGTGTTCTGCGCCTCTTTGAGGCGTTCCGCGATCCGCTTGCGCAGACGAGTCATCCGCACCCGTTCTTCGCGCCGTCCGCGCGGGGCGGCAGTGCTGCCCGCAGCCTGGGCCAGCATATCGCCCTTGGTGACGCGACCGCCCTTTCCGGTGCCCGCGACGGTGGCAGGATCAATACCTTTTTCGGACACGAGACGCCGGACCGATGGCGCCTGTCCGACTGGAGCAGCCAAAGGTGCGGGCTTTTCCGCTGGGGCCGGTGCAGCGGCTGCTGCTTTTGCTGCTGGGGCCGTCTTGGCAGGTGCGGCGCCTTCGGTGATGGCACAGAGCAAGGCGCCGACTTCGACGTTGTCGCCCTCCGCGGCGATGATCTCACTGATGGTGCCGGATGACGCCGCTGGGACCTCGACCGTGACCTTATCGGTTTCGAGTTCGACCAACGGCTCGTCCACCGTGACGACATCGCCGACTGTTCTGAACCATTTGGCTACGGTCGCTTCGCTGACCGATTCGCCGAGGGCGGGCACTCTAATTTCGACTGTCATGGGGCCTACTCAAACTGTTGTCGCTTCGTTGACGATCTTGGCTTGCTCGTCGAGATGTTTGCGCAAGAGCCCCGTCGCGGTTGAGGCATGTTCGGCGCGACCAAAATAACGCGGGCGTTGGTCTTTGCGCCCGAGGGTTTGGAACAACTCGTCCAGCCGTGGGGCAACGAAGGTCCACGCGCCCTGATTCTTAGGCTCCTCTTGGCACCACACGATCTCGGCGTTGGGAAAACGCCGCAGCTCTTTCGTGAGAGAACGATAGGGGAACGGATAAAGCTGTTCGACCCGCAACACTACAACGTCGCGGGTGTTATTCTTTTCGCGTTCTTCCCAGAGGTCAAAGTAGATCTTGCCCGAGCACAGCACGATGCGTTTGATCTTTTCGTCTGCGTCGACCGGGCAATCGTCCCACAGCACCCGATGAAAGCTCGTCTTACCGGCAAGCTCTGAAAGGGTGGATATCGCACGCTTGTTACGCAACAACGACTTTGGCGTCATCAATATGAGCGGCTTTCGAAAATCACGATGAACTTGGCGACGCAGTATATGAAAGTAGTTTGCCGGGGTCGTGCAATTGGCGACTTGCATGTTGTCTTCTGCACACAGCTGCAGGTAACGCTCGAGGCGCGCAGAACTATGTTCCGGCCCCTGCCCTTCGTAACCATGCGGCAGCAACATGACGAGACCGCTCATGCGTAGCCATTTGCTTTCGCCCGACGCAATGAACTGATCGACGATCACTTGGGCACCGTTGGCGAAATCGCCGAACTGCCCCTCCCACATGACCAGCGAGTTGGGGGCGGTTTGACTGTAGCCATACTCAAAACCGAGGACGGCGAACTCGGACAGCATGCTGTCGACCACCTCGAACTTCGCTTGTTCGGGCGCGACCCGCTCAAGCGGAACGAAGCGGTCTTCGGTTTCTTGATCGATCAACACCGCATGGCGCTGCGAGAAGGTGCCGCGCTGCGAATCTTGGCCGCTGAGCCGAACGCCATGACCCTCAGCGAGCAAGGAGCCGAAGGCCAAAGCCTCTGCCATGCCCCAATCAACGCCCTCGCCCGACCTGATGACTTCTTTCTTAGCCGTAAGCTGGCGCCGGATAGTGCGGTGCAGGTTGAACGCGTCGGGTACATCGGTGAGGTTTTCACCGATCTGGCGCAGCGACTTTTCGCGCACCGCCGTTTTGCCACGACGGGCATCACCGCTTGCGGTGCGGAAACCCTTCCATGCGCCCTCAAGCCAGTCCGCTTTGTTGGGTTTGAATGCGGTCGCTGCGGCGAAATCCTCTTCTAGCTTGGCATGAAACGCGGCGCGAATTTCCTCCGCCTCGCCAGACCGAAGGAGCGAGATCTTGTTCTCCAAAAAGTCCGCGTAGATTTCACGTGTCGGTTTGTGGTCTTTGATCTGCCGATACATGAGCGGTTGGGTAAAGGCCGGTTCGTCGCCTTCGTTGTGCCCATGGCGGCGGTAGCAAAACATGTCGATGACGACGTCACGATGAAAGGTCTGGCGAAAATCAGTCGCAAGGCGCGCGACATGCACTACTGCCTCGGGGTCATCGCCGTTGACGTGAAACACGGGTGCCTGCACGCCTTTGGCTAAATCCGACGGATAAGGCGACGAGCGGCTGTAACCCGGTGACGTGGTGAAGCCAATCTGATTGTTGACGATCACATGGATGGTCCCGCCGGTGCGGTACCCCCGGAGATCCGAAAGTGCAAAACATTCCGCTACGACGCCTTGGCCGGCAAATGCCGCATCGCCGTGCATCAAGATGCTAAGTACCTGTTCGCGATCAGTGTCGTCGCGTTGAAGCTGTTTCGCGCGCGCTTTGCCCAACACGACGGGGTTAACTGCCTCGAGATGCGAGGGATTGGCCGACAGCGAGAGATGAACACTCTCTCCGTCAAACACGCGATCCGCAGATGTGCCGAGGTGATATTTGACGTCACCCGAGCCCTGCACGTCATCGGGGTTCGCGCTAGTGCCTTGGAACTCAGCGAAGATTTTGAGGTAGGGCTTGGCCATAATATTGGCCAAGACGTTGAGGCGCCCGCGATGCGGCATGCCGATCAAAATTTCTTTCACACCCGAGAGGGCGGCCCGCTTGTTGATCGCCTCCAAAAGGGGGATCAGCGATTCGCCGCCATCAACACCGAAGCGCTTGGTGCCGGTGTATTTGAGGTGCAGGAAGCGCTCGAATCCCTCGGCGTGGGTGAGCTGTTCGAGAATTTTGCGGCGGCCTTCTTCGGTGAAGTGAGGGCGATAGTTGTGGCCCTCGATGCGCTCCTGAATCCACGCCTTCTGGTCGGGATACTGGATGTGCATAAATTCGTAGCCGATGTTCCCGCTGTAGGTCAGCCGAAGGACTTTTTCGATCTCGCGCATCGTCGCGGTTTCTAGGCCGAGCACGTTATCGATGAAGATGGGCCGATCCATGTCGGCTTCGGTGAAGCCGTAGGTGGCCGGGTCCAGCTCGGGATGCGGGTCGCGCCCCTCGATCCCAAGCGGGTCGAGATTGGCATTGAGATGACCACGAACCCGATAAGACCGGATCAGCATGAGCGCGCGGAGCGAATCGAGCGTCGCGCCGCGCAATGCGGCGGGATCTGCCGCGACAACCGGGGCCGCAGGCTCGGCAGGCTCTTCGGGTTCGACGGAAGTGACAAAGGGTCCGGCTGCGGGGGCCCAGCTGGCGCCCTGCATGGCCCCTAGGGCGGACGACGCATCATCGCCCAATTCGGCGAAGAATCCGCGCCAGCTTTCATCTAGCGACTCAGGGTTGTCGAGAAAGCGTGCGAATTGCTGTTCGAGAAACGCGCTATTGATCCCGGTGAGGAACGACGCGCGATCGGGTTGGTTGCCCATACTCTTTGGCGCGCTCGGCGCGCCCTCCGTCAGCCGCGGCTCTACCCGCGGTTAAGTACTTCAAGAAGCGTGGTGCCGATCGCCGCGGGCGATTCCGTCACCGTTACTCCAGCGGACTTCATGGCGTCGATCTTATCGTCCGCGCCACCTTTTCCGCCGGATATGATAGCACCAGCATGGCCCATACGGCGACCAGGTGGGGCCGTACGACCGGCGATAAAGCCGACAACCGGTTTTTTGACGCTGCTGTCCTTGAGGAGTTGCGCGCCTTCTTCCTCATCGCTACCGCCAATTTCACCGATCATGATAATCGATTCGGTTTGGGGGTCGCCCAGGAACATCTCCAGGCAATCAATGAAATTGGTGCCGTTTACAGGATCGCCGCCGATTCCGATGCAGGTCGATTGGCCCAAGCCGGCGGCGGTGGTTTGCGCCACGGCCTCATAGGTCAGGGTGCCCGAGCGTGAAACGATGCCGACCGAGCCCGACTGGTGAATGTGACCAGGCATGATGCCGATCTTGCAGGCTTCGGGCGTGATGACCCCCGGGCAATTCGGCCCGATGAGGCGCGAGCTCGAGTTCTTCAAGGCCCGTTTGACGTCCACCATATCGAGGACCGGGATGCCCTCAGTGATGCACACGATGAGGGCCACGCCCGCGTCGATGGCTTCGAGAATGGCGTCCGCGGCGAACGGGGGGGGGACATAAATCACGGAGGCGTCGGCGCCGGTCTGGTCGACCGCGGCGGCAACAGTATCAAAGACCGGCAAGCCGAGATGCTCAGCGCCACCTTTGCCGGGGGTCACGCCACCAACCATCTTAGTACCGTAGGCGATGGCCTGTTCGGAATGGAAGGTGCCTTGGACACCGGTGAAACCTTGGCAAATGACCTTGGTGTTCGAATCGACGAGAACGGCCATTACGCAGCCTCCTTGACGGCCTTAACAATTTTCTGGGCCGCGTCGCCCAAGTCATCGCCGGTGATGATGGGCAGGCCGGAATTGGCAAGAATTTCTTTTCCTAAATCGACGTTGGTGCCTTCGAGGCGTACCACCAACGGAACGTGTAGGCTGACGTCGCGAGCCGCAGCGATCACGCCTTCGGCGATCACGTCGCAGCGCATAATGCCACCAAAGATGTTGACAAGAATGCCCTCGACGTTGGCGTCCGAGAGAATGATCTTGAAGGCCTCGGTAACGCGTTCCTTGGTCGCACCGCCCCCGACATCGAGGAAGTTTGCCGGCGCGCCGCCGAACAACTTGATGATGTCCATGGTCGCCATCGCAAGCCCGGCACCATTGACCATGCAGCCGATGGAGCCATCGAGCTTGATGTAGTTGAGGTCGTGCTTTTGCGCTTCGATCTCAGCCGGGTCTTCTTCGCTTTCGTCACGGAGTTCGGCGATGTCTTTGTGCCGAAAGAGCGCGTTATCATCGAAATTCATTTTTGCATCGAGCGCGACGACAGCACCCGCGCCGGTAACGACGAGTGGATTGATTTCGAGAAGGCTCGCGTCGGTGTCCATGAAGGCTTTGTAGGTCCCCAAGACGAACCTTACGGCGGCTTTGACTTGATCGCCCTTGAGACCGAGCGAAAACGCAACCTGCCGCGCATGGAATGCTTGAATGCCGGCCACCGGGTCGATGGTGATAACCGTAATTTTTTCGGGCGTCTCGGCCGCGACTTCTTCGATGTCCATGCCGCCCTCGGTCGAGGCCATGATCGAGACCCGGCTCGACGCACGATCCACCAACATGCTGAGATAAAGCTCGCGGGCAATATCGGCGCCTTCTTCCACATAGATTCGGCGGACCACACGGCCTTGGGGACCGGTTTGCGGCGTGACCAGGGTCATGCCCAGGATCTCGCCAGCGACGGTCTTGAGCTCGTCGAGCGATTTGACGACTTTGACACCACCGCCTTTGCCGCGACCACCCGCGTGGATTTGCGCCTTTACGACCCAAACCGGGCCGCCGAGGTCCTGCGCCACCTTCACCGCCTCTTCGACGGTATAGGCGACCCCGCCGCGGGGTACCGCGACCCCGTACTGGGCCAGGACGCCCTTCGCTTGATACTCGTGAATGTTCATGAGGGACCTATTGTCGTGTCCGAACCGATGATTGCGTTAGGCGATGCGGGGCGCGATTACCGCTTTTTGGCGCGCGATGCCTTTTTGCGCGGCTTCATGCCCGGATCAATGCGTTGGACTGCTTTGATTAGGCCTTTCACCGAATCGACCGAGTTTTTGAACATCTTCTTCTCGGTGGCAGTGAGATCGATTTCGACGATCCGCTCAACGCCCTTCGCACCGATGACGACGGGCACACCGACATAGATGTCGCGCACGCCGTATTCGCCACTGAGGTAGGCCGCGCATGGGAGCACGCGCTTCTTATCCTTGAGGTAGGACTCGGCCATCTGAATGGCGGAAGCGGCCGGGGCATAAAATGCCGAACCGGTCTTAAGAAGGCCCACGATTTCGGCGCCGCCGTCGCGGGTGCGCTGCACGATCGCGTCAATCTTCTTCTGGGTGGTCCACTTCTTCTTGATCAGGTCTGGGATCGGAATACCGGCGACCGTTGAGTAACGAACCAGCGGCACCATGGTGTCCCCGTGACCACCGAGCACGAAGCCGGTCACGTCTTCAACGGAAACCTTGAACTCTTCGGCCAGGAAATAGCGGAACCGCGCTGAATCGAGAACACCGGCCATGCCGACCACCATGTGCGGCGGCAAGCCTGAGGCCTGGCGTAGGGCCCAAACCATCGCATCGAGCGGGTTCGTGATGCAGATCACGAAGGCCTTGGGGGCGTGCTTCTTAATTCCCTCGCCGACTGACTTCATCACTTTGGTGTTGATGCCAATGAGGTCGTCACGGCTCATGCCGGGCTTGCGCGCGACACCGGCGGTGACGATGACAACATCGGCGCCCTTAATATCTGAATATCGCTTGGTGCCAGAGAGGCCGGCGTCGAAGCCATCGACCGGCGAAGACTGTGCCAAATCGAGCGCCTTGCCCTGCGGCAGGCCATCCACGATGTCGAAGACGACAATATCGCCAAGTTCCTTAAGGCCAGCTAGATGAGCCAGCGTGCCACCAATGTTTCCACCGCCGATAAGGGCAATCTTGTTCCGCGCCAATGCATCCTCCTTGATAGCCTTGAAGACCGCGCTATCCGGCCTATTCGGCCCCGGTTCCTACTCCGATTCCAGGAGCCGGGCAAGCAACGGCGTGGGACGTCTTGAAGCCACCGCGTCGGGGCACATATTGTGCGGCAGTCGAACCGGCGCGCGGTGCGCCTATAATCCCGTATGGAGAACCAGACATGGCCAAAGCCGAGGCCCAAAAAACAGAAAAGAAGAGCTTTCAGGCCGAAGTCAGCCGACTGCTCCAAATTGTCGCCAATTCACTCTACAGCGACCGGGACGTATTCCTCCGAGAGCTGATCTCGAACGCGTCAGACGCCTGCGACAAACTACGCTACGAGGCGATCACTGCACCGAGCCTGATTGAAGGTGACCCGGAATTCCAAATTGTTCTGGAGGTCGACAAATCGGGGGGCATCCTGCGCATCATGGACAACGGCATCGGAATGTCACGCGAGGAACTGACCGAAAACCTGGGGACTATCGCCAAATCCGGCACCGCCGCCTTTGTTGAGCAACTTCAGAGCGGCGACAAGAATGACAAAGCAGGCTCGATGATCGGACAGTTCGGCGTCGGGTTCTATTCCGCCTTCATGGTGTCCGATCAGGTGGTCGTCGAATCGCGCCGTGCTGACGGCACCGAGGGCTGGCGCTGGGAATCCGACGGGCTGGGCGAATACACCATCGGGCCATGCGAGCGCGGCACACGCGGCACCACGGTCACCCTACACATCAAGAAAGACGCCAAGGACTATCTCAAGCCTGCCACGCTACGTGGGATCGTTAAGAAGCATTCAGATCACATCGGCATTCCGGTCGTGATGAAAGGTGATGGCGACGCCGAGGAAACGCTCAATGATGCGTCGGCGCTGTGGACGAGGCCCAAGAGCGAAATCGAGGACGCGCAATACACCGAGTTTTATCATCACGTTTCCAACAACTTCGATGACCCGACCCTGACGCTCCATGCGCGCGTGGAGGGAAAGATCGATTACACGCTTTTGCTGTTCGTGCCGTCGGTGCGCCCGTTCGATATTTTTGATCCGGCACGCCAACATAACGTGCGGCTTTATGTAAAGCGCGTGTTTGTGACGTCCGAGATGGAAGGCCTGATCCCGCCCTACCTGCGGTTCCTGTGTGGCATCGTTGATACCGAAGACCTTAGCCTCAATGTCAGCCGCGAAATGCTGCAGACGAGCCCGCTGATCGCGAAAATCCGCAAGGACATCGTCAAAAAGACCTTCCGCGAGCTGAAAAAACTCTCCACCAAAGAGGCTGAGAAGTTTGAAGGCTTCTGGAACGAGTTCGGCGCGGTGCTCAAGGAAGGGCTGTACGAGGACCCGACTAACAAAGACGACATTCTGGCGATCGCGCGTTTTAAAACGACGGGCGCCGAAAAGTCGACAACGCTCGCCGATTACGTCAGTCGCATGAAAGAAGATCAGAAATCGATCTACTACATCGTCGGGGACGGCGGCTCGATAGAGCGCAGCCCGCAGCTTGAGGGATTCAAAGCGCGCGGCATCGAGGTCTTGCTGCTATCGGACCCGGTGGATGACTTCTGGGTCAATTCACTCGGTACATTCGAAGACACGCCGTTCAAATCCGTCACCCGTGGCGCAGCGGACCTTAAGGACGCGTCTGCCGAAAATGATGCGGGCAAGACGGATGATGCAAAGGCGGACGAGGATGACGTGCCGACCGCACGGCTCGTCGCGCTCTTGAAACTTGCCCTCAAGGATCGTGCGCAAGATGTGCGTACCACCGACCGATTGACCGATAGCCCGGCCTGCATTGTGGCCGCCGACGATGGCCTCGACATGCACACCGAGCGGCTATTGCGTCAGCACGGGCGGATCACCGAAGGGACGCTGCGCGTTCTGGAAATCAACCCGAAGCACTCTGTGGTGACGGCATTGACCACACTCGCGGCCAGCGACAATGCGACCGCGCGCCTTGAGGAGGCCGCGCACCTGCTGTTCGATCAGGCCACAATCTTAGAAGGAGAACTGCCGCCCGATATCGGCGCGTTTTCGAGCCGTCTCGTATCGCTTTTGGAAAAGGCCGTCCGGCTACCGGATTAAGTCCGCGGCGGCCCTGCGAGTTGCGACTTTTGCGCCCCCAGGGCGTGTCCTGAATCGGCTTCTTGGACGATCACCGCGACGGCCTCGCCGACTGCGCGCAAGGCCTCGATGTCCAACATGACCTCAAGGACCTCGTCGTACCACTCGCTGATCTCACGCACATCCCGCACGACGTTGTGATAGCCAAGAGTCCGGCCGCTGTTCTCACCGCGCTGGATTTCGACTTCGTGGCAGGGATCGAACAGCACCAGCCAAACGATAACTCGGCGATTGTAGATTTGGCCTGCCGCCACCGAAATTCTGAGCTTGCATGGCTCACCCTCATCGAGCTGTACAGCAAGCGCTTCCTCTTGCTCAAGCGCGGCTTTTCTAATGGTTTTGTCGACAGCACTGAGACATGAGTCCACCTCGTGGTACCGACCACCTACAACGGCTTGCAGCGTGTAGATCGTGCGTTCGCCCATCGTGAAAGCATAGTCGCGTTGATGAGCTGTCGTAGTTTCGCTGACGAAGGTGTCTTTCCAGCCGAGATAATACCAGTAGTCG
>JAPKDI010000378.1 GCA_026421105.1 Alphaproteobacteria bacterium
GTCGAAGAGCTGCGAATGCGCGTTTTCGACGTCTACCAACGGCTCGCGCCGCGTGAGTATGTGCCGGTGCCGGTCAAATATGTCGACCTGGATGACGAATCACTCGAGCGCATCGGGCAGTGGCCGTGGCCAAGAACATTTGTTGCGCAGCTCGTCGCGCAACTTGCGAATGCCGGCGCGGCCGCAATTGTCTTCGACATCGTCTTTGCTGAACCTGACCGGACCTCACCCAAATATATCGTCGATCTGTGGCCGCTTACCCCCGAGGTTGAGGCACTCAAGGAAAACATGAGCGACCTACCCGACCATGACATGGTGCTCGCTGATGTGATCGCGCAAACCCCGGTGATTACCGGGTTCGTGCTGACCGGCGACCCCAGCCTGCCGCGAGTGCCCGCCCAGACGGCTTCCTTTGCTTACGGTGGCGACAATCCGCTGGAATACTTGTTCGGATTTCGGGGGGCAGTGGCCAATCTTGAGATACTGACAGAGAACGCTTCCGGCAACGGTTCCTTCAATCTCGTGGCGGAACGCGATGGGATCGTGCGGCGGGTACCAATGTTCATGAGGCTGGAGGGACAGCCTAACCCCTACCCGTCCCTCACGGCCGAGGTCATACGCGTGATTCAGGGAGCGCGGACCTACATCATCAAGACGACCGGAGCGAGCGGCGAGCTCGGGTATGGCGGCGTTAAGCTTGGGCTAAACAACATCAAGATCGGGAACTACGAATTGCCAACCGGCCCGAACGGTCGGATGTGGCTCCACTTCACAGGGCACGTCCCGGAGCGACGCATCCCAGCCTGGAAGGTTCTTAGTCCAGAGTTTGACGCTGAGACTGTTGAGGGACAGATCGTTTTCATCGGCACGTCGGCAGCGGGCCTGTTCGATATTCGGGCAACGCCACTAGAAGCCGCTGCACCGGGCGTTGAGATCCACGTCCAGGCCGTCGAGCAGATACTGCTCGATCATTACCTTGAACGACCAGATTGGGCGGACGGTGCCGAAATCATCTACATGGTCTTGCTAGGCCTATTGTTACTTCTGGTTTTGCCGCGGGCGGGCGCCCTTTTGGGCGCCATAGCCGGCGCCCTGGGTGTAGCGGTCGCAGTCGCCGCTTCGTGGTATTTCTACAAGGAGCTGTTGTGGCTGCTTGATCCGATTTACGCCTCCAGCGTCGTTGTCGTCGTTTACATGTCGAGCACGCTGCTCAACTTCCTCCGCACGGAGGCCGAGAAGCGCCAAGTGCGCGGCGCATTTAGCCAGTACCTATCGCCAGCGCTCGTCGAACAACTCGCTGACGAACCAGAGCGCCTCGTCCTCGGCGGCGAAATGCGCAGCATGACGCTGCTGTTCTGCGACATCCGAGGCTTCACCACCATCTCCGAGCAATTCAAGACCAACCCCACCGGCCTGACCAAGTTGATCAACCGGTTCCTCACCCCGATGACCGACATGATCCTTGATCGGCGAGGCACCATCGATAAATACATGGGCGACTGCATCATGGCGTTTTGGAATGCACCGCTGGATGACAAGGACCATGCCGCGCACGGACTAGATTCCGCCCTAGCGATGTTTAATGCGCTCGATGGGCTGAACGAAAGCCTCAAGCAGGAAGCCGAGAGCGAAAACCGGACCCACTATCCAATCAACGTTGGGATCGGCCTTAATACGGGTGAGTGCTGCGTGGGCAACATGGGGTCCGACAAGCGGTTCGATTATTCCGTGCTGGGCGACGCCGTCAATTTGGCAGCGCGCCTCGAAGGGCAATCAAAGAATTATGGCGTCGGTGTCGTCATCGGCGAGGAAACTCGAAAGGCGGCGCCGGAGTTTGCCTCGCTCGAACTCGACCTCATCGCGGTGAA
>JAPKDI010000379.1 GCA_026421105.1 Alphaproteobacteria bacterium
CGCGAGGGATTGGCGGCTAATCACATCAGTCGGGTTTACGGAATTTTGAACGGTACCTGCAACTACATCCTCACGACGATGGAAGCGACAGGCCGAGAGTTCGGCGACGTGCTCGCCGAAGCACAGTCGTTGGGGTACGCAGAGGTCGACCCGTCATTCGACGTCGACGGCATCGACACAGCCCACAAGTTGGCAATTGTCTCGAGCGTCGCATTTGGTGCGCCGGTCGACTTTTTCTCTGTTTACACCGCAGGGATTCGACACGTGACGGCTGCTGACATTCGCCACGCCAGCGAACTTGGTTTTCGGATCAAGCTATTGGGCATTGCGACCCTCGGCGCGGACGGCATCGCGCAGCGAGTTCACCCATGTATGGTGCCTGAATCTTCGCCGATGGCGCATGTCGATGGCGCGTTTAATGCGGTATTGGCGGATGGTGACTTTGTCGGCCGAACGATCTTTGAGGGACCCGGCGCCGGGGCGGGGCCAACGGCCTCCGCGGTTGTCGGAGACCTAATAGATATTGCGCGCGGTCTGCGTATTGCACCGTTCGGCGTGCGGTCCTCGGGCCTCGTGTCGCGACCAGCAGTATCGATCGAAGATCGTCACGGAGCCTATTACTTGCGGCTTGAGGTGCTGGATCAGTCCGGCGTTTTGGCTGATGTCGCGGCACATTTGCGGAACCACAACGTATCAATCGAATCGGTGTTGCAGCGCGGCCGAAGTCCGGGCGAGCCGGTTTCTGTAATCATGACAACGCATGAGACCGTCGAAGCGGGTTTGGCGGCAGCGCTGAAAAGTATTTCCGCCTTTGATGCGGTGGTCGACCCACCGTGTATGATCAGAATAGAAAATCTCTAAAAGGAGACGTGCATGAGTGAGCGGGCGAGCCTTGATCGCAGCCTGGTATTGGGTGCGGTTCGGACTGCGGAGGCCGCCGCCATTGCGGCGTCACGCCTTATTGGCTTGGGCGACGAAAAAGCGGCCGACCAGGCCGCGGTCGACGCTATGCGGACAATGCTCAATGACCTAACGTTCGACGGCAAAGTTGTCATCGGCGAGGGAGAGCGCGATGAAGCCCCGATGCTCTTTATTGGCGAGAAAGTCGGTTCGGGCACGGGCGCAAAGATCGATATCGCGCTGGATCCTCTCGAAGGTACGACGATCACTGCCACCGGTGGTCCCGATGCACTGGCCGTCATTGCGATGGCTGAAGAAGGTGGCTTCCTCCATGCGCCAGACGTCTACATGGAGAAGATCGCTGTGGGTGGTGGATTTCCTGCGGGCGTTATCGATCTCGATCGCAGCACGGCCGAGAACATGCACGCACTGGCAGACGCCAAAGGGGTCGCGCCATCCGAGTTGATGGCATGCGTACTCGACCGGCCACGCCACGCCAAGATCATTGAAGATATTCGCGGGACTGGTGCTCGGATCAAATTAATCCCGGATGGCGACGTCGCCGGTGTCATCGCTACGGCGGAAGAAGGCACGGGGATTGATATCTATTTCGGCACAGGCGGTGCACCTGAAGGTGTCCTGGCGGCAGCTGCCTTGACCTGTATCGGGGGGCAAATGGAGGGTCGGCTGATATTCCGAAATGACGACGAGCGCGGTCGAGCGCACAAGGCCGGTATCGAAGATCTCCAGCGCAAGTATGCCCTTGACGATTTGGCGCATGGCGATGTCCTGTTCGCCGCGACCGGCGTCACCGACGGCTCCATGTTGCGGGGTGTAAAGCGGTATGCAACGCACGTGACGACGGAATCGATCGTGATGCGGGCCCGCACTGGAACCGTTCGCTGGATTCGCGCCAATCACGATGTCGACCGTGCGCTCAAGGGTACGATTCAGAACTGAAC
>JAPKDI010000380.1 GCA_026421105.1 Alphaproteobacteria bacterium
GATGAAACGGTGCATTCTGCATCGGGCGAGTTCGTGCGCGTCGAAATGGCGGCTTGCGTCGCTACGCGCGTATGACCGCACTTCACAAGGATCAATTGATGACACCCGGCATAGAATTGCGCGCAGTGACTGCGAAGGGCGACGGCGTGTTCGCGACAAGGCCGTTCACGTCAGGCGATACGGTATTAGTGGGTCGCATCGAAAAACGGCTTTCCAAAAATCACTCCCATGCTTCGCAGATTGGCGAGCATGAGTTTGTTTTCCACGGCGGTCTCATCAGCAAGTTTAATCATTCCTGCGACCCCAACTGCGGAATTCGGTTAAACGCATCTGGTGGGCACGACTTCATTGCAATGCGCGACATTAAGGCGGGAGAAGAAGCCACATTCGACTATGCGATGCGGAACAACACGATTGACCATTTTCCCGCACGCTGCACGTGCGGAGAAAAAGCATGTCGCGGATCGGTAACAGGCTGGCGGGATTTGCCGCAAATTCGCAAAGATCAGTACGCCGGTTTCGTCGCGCCATATCTGATCGAGATGGACGCAAAAACGCGCGCGCCAAAACCACTTCGAACTTCAACACTTGAAGGCCCTACACCCTCGATTTCCGCATAGCGTCAGGCACAGACGTAGCCCGCTGCCGTCTCCGACATACAATTTCGGGGGTGCAATGGGCGACGGGGACCTTGCTACGCAGTATTTTGGTCACCTGTACGCCATGACGCTCGGCGCACAGGTGACGTTGCTGTTGGGAGAGCGGGGGCCGCCGAATGAAAGCTAGGTGCGTGGGGCCTGTCATCAACGCAGACATGCGTCGACCCAGGCTACCGGTTCAGGTTAGCGCTTATCCGCGCTGAAGATGGTTGATCCGATGATCTTACCGCCAGTGTCGGTCACGGGCTCATAGGCGGTGCCACCATCCCTCTGGGGTAGCGGCCACACCTCGCGAATACTTGCCCGCTGAAATCCTGCATCTGCAAGAAGCTCCCGCGCGTCGGTGTGATGCAGGGTGCTCCAGAACGGCTCGCCATTGTAATGCGTATCCCAATCCCAGTAGGTGTCATCCAGATCGTCGAGGCCGCGCGCGAACTGGGTGTCGACATGGATCGTCACACCACCTTCGCGCAACACGCGGTAGGAGTCGGCAAGAATGCGTGGCGTTGCCTTGGCTGAGGTCTCATGGAACAGACCATGCGAGACCACAAGATCAAACGAATTATCCCCAAACGACAGCGCTTCGGCGTTCTCCTGCCGAAAGTGAGCCCGCACGCCTAAGCCTTCGGCGCGCGCATGTGCGTAACGCAGCTGTGGCGCGGCTACATCAACGCCATAAACTTCGGCATCTGGAAATTCTTCCGCGTAAGGCACCGTGGTGCCACCGATCGCGCAGCCCAGGTCGAGGATCCGCTTCGGTTTGAAGCCGGGGTATGTCTTGCGTAAAAAATCCATCGTCGTGTAACCCGGCGCGGCGCGGCCTATCCGTTCGCGCGTATCAACATAGTCGAGCGCGGCCGTGCCGCGAATCGCCAGGCCATAGTAATGGGCGCCGCGGTCGAACATCGCGCCGGCGAACACATCGTCCTCGGTGATCTCCGAATGATAACCGCCCGGCATGCAGTGAATGTCGATGGCTGCGTTATAGCGCGGCACCTCAACGTCGGGGTCAAGGTGCAAAGAACCCTTGGGGTTGGAGATTTTGCTCTTCTCCAGAAGCTTGGGCAGCTCGTGCGACACAATTTCGCTCACGGCGTCCCAGCTCATTTCCTGAATGCTGCGCGCAATTGAACTCCAGGACTGAAAAAACGGGTCGGCCTCCATCGCACGCCGCCACTCGACTCGAGAATTTGGCGCACGAC
>JAPKDI010000381.1 GCA_026421105.1 Alphaproteobacteria bacterium
ATGACATCCTTCATGCGCTCGGGCGGATGGGCATCCAACATTGGCGTGTCGATCGGGCCTGGCGCGATGCAATTGGCGGTGATGCCACGCGGCGCGAAGTAACGGCCGAGATATTTGGTGAAGGCCTCGATGCCGCCCTTAGATGCGCTGTAGGCAGGACCAGTAACACGGCTGGCCGCGTGCCCCGCCATCGAGCCGAGTAAGACCACCCGGCCACCGTCGTTAATCCAGGTGTCCGCGGCTTGGGTGCAGGCAAACATGCCGGTGAGATTAATGCTGAGAATGTCTTGCCACAGATCAAGCGTCATCGTGTCGAGGTGTTTGTTCTCGACGATGCCCGATACCAGCACAACGACATCAATGTTAGGCGTGACCTCGCGCGCTTTGGCGAAGACCGCCGGTACCGATGAAGGATCGCGTAGATCAATATGGAGCGCGGTGGCACCGTGGTCCGCCGCGACGGTATCGACGTCCGACTCCGGCAGATCCAAGCAGATTATGGGGCCATAGCCTTGGGCCGCGAGGAGCGCGGTGGTGGCCCGCCCGATCCCGCCGCTAGCGCCAACGATGCAGGCACTTCGCTTACTTTTTGCTGTCATGTCGATTCCAGATGATGCCAAACGACGAGGAGTTGAGCCCTAATATAACCGCTAAATTCAGGAGCAGTGTCATGGCAGCAACATTCGATGGATTTCCTAAGGCTGCGACCAAGTTTCTCAAGGAGCTGGAGAAGAACAACAACAAAGCGTGGTTCGATGACAACCGCGCCGACCATTAGCAAGGGTCTCTAGAACCGTGCAATGATTTTGTCGCAGCGATGGGGCCGAAGCTTGCCAAGATATCACCCAACATTCATGCCGTGCCCAAGATCAATGGCTCCCTTATGGGGATCAACCCCAACACGCGGCTCTCCAAAGATTAAGGCGTCTTAAAAAAACTTCATGGGTTTGTGCTTTTGGCAGGGCGCGGGGCGATCACGCGAATGCCCGGGATTCTATTTAGGGCTAACCGGCCGCTCGATCACGTTGGGTGCCGGGATGCATATGTTTGGCCCCAAGCAGTTGGCGGCGTATCGCGATGCGCTAGTCCACCCCAAGAAGGAACCAGCCGAGCGCAAGGTTTACGCCAAGATTGCTAAACTCAAAGGCATCGAGATTGACGGCAGTCACTACAAAAAGGTGCCACGAAAATTCGATGCCTACCATGCCAATGCCGACCTGCTGCGCCACAACGCGCTATACTTTGGTTTCACCACTAAGGTGCCAAAAGAAATGCTCGCCGTCGCCGCGACCGACTATTTCATCAAGGTCTACAAGCAGGTCTAGCCGTTGCAGCAGTGGTTGGTGGGGACGATTGGCTGACGCACGCTAGGCGACGGTGGCGCTAACCTGGCCCAAGGGCCCGCAATCGACGACGACCTCATCGCCTGGATCAAGCGGGACAAACCCGGTGCAGGTGCCAGTCGTGATGATTTCACCGGCGGTGAGGCCGCGGCCTTGTTCGCGCAGCGTATTGGCGAACCAAGTTAGAGCAGTCAAAGGACCCCCGAATGCGAGAGCGCCAGTACCCGCGGCCTTTTCCTCACCATTGATCATTAATATGATTTTGTGGGCTGCAAGATCGATGGCCCTCCAGTCCTTCACCGGTTCGCCCGGGATGAACGCGATGTTGGCGGCATCGTCGGCGATGAGGTGCCGCGGATCGGCCTTCATTAGGCCGCCTGTGAGACGCGTCCCGGCAATTTCAAGCGCGGGACAGACCGAGGCCACTGCCTCGGCAACGTCTTCCACCGTATAGGGCGCATCGCGTGGCGGCAGACCACCGGCCATCGTGAGCGCGAATTCACCCTCGGCGCC
>JAPKDI010000382.1 GCA_026421105.1 Alphaproteobacteria bacterium
TGGTTGAACCAAATGGCGTCGACCACGCCTTCGACCGCGCCGTCGAGGTCAGCGTCGTCGAAAACGATGAACGGTGATTTGCCGCCGAGCTCGAGTGTGAGTTCTTTGCCGCTGCCAGCGGTGGCTTCGCGGATGCGCCGGCCGACGTCGGTGGACCCAGTGAACGCAATCTTGTCGACATCGTCGTGGCTGACAATGGCTTCGCCGGTGCTGCCATCGCCGGTGACGATGTTGACGACGCCTGGCGGCAGGCCTGCATCGAAGCAAATCTCCGCAAACAGAATGGCGGTGAGACTGGTGTATTCAGCGGGCTTGAGGACGACGGTGTTACCAGCGGCAAGTGCGGGTGCGATCTTCCACGAGAGCATCAGTAGCGGGAAATTCCACGGGATGATTTGCCCCACGACCCCGATGGGCTCGTGGCAGGGAAACTCGGTGTGAATGAGTTGGGCCCAACCGGCGTGGTGATAGAAGTGGCGCGCGACGAGCGGGATGTCGATGTCGCGGGTTTCGCGAATGGGTTTACCGTTGTCGATAGTCTCTAATACGGCAAAGAGGCGCGCGTGTTTTTGCACCATGCGGGCGAGTGCGTAGAGAAAGCGGGCTCGGCCCGGGCCGCCGAGCTTAGCCCAACCCGGTTGCGCAGCCCGTGCGGCGGCGACGGCAGCATTGATATCAGGTGTAGTGGCCTGCGCAATTTGCGCCAAGGGCTTGGCGGTGGCGGGGTTTATGGACTCGAAATAGCCACCTTCCTCTGGGGCCTGCCACGCGCCACCGATGAACAATGCGGTCTTACGGTTGCGAGCCTCGAGCCATGCGTTGGCTACGTTGGCGGCTTCCTGCGCCGGGCCGTATTCTAGCGTATCGAAGATTTGTGCGACGGTCATGTTAGGCCATAGGGTGACGGTTGAAGGCGGAGTAGCGTCCGGTGACATGGTGTTCGAGTTGGCGTTCGATATCAGCCAATAGGCTAGATGCACCGATGCGGAACAGCGCCGGGTTCATCCAGGGTCGGCCCAGTTCTTCTTTCATCAAGGATAGGTAGCTCAATGAGGCTTTGGCGGTGCTGATTCCGCCAGCGGCCTTGAAGCCAACCTTATGACCGGTTTGTGCTGCGAAGTCGCGAATGGTGCGGGCCATCACGAGGCTGACGGGCAAGGTGGCATTGGTGGACTCTTTACCGGTGGAGGTTTTGACAAAATCAGTGCCGGCCATCATGCACACCAAGCTCGCACGCGCGACATTGCGCAAGATCGCGAGATCGCCTGTGGCGATGATCGACTTGAGGTGAGCTTCGCCGCAGGCGGCGCGGAAGGCCCTGACCTCGTCGTAGAGCGCTTGCCAATTGCCGGTGAGGACATGGGAGCGGGTAATGACGATGTCGATCTCAGTAGCGCCCGCGGCAACCGATGCTTCGATCTCGGCGATGCGTTGTTTGAGTGGAGAGAGACCCGCAGGGAAGCCTGCCGATACCGCCGCCACGGGAATGCCGCTGCCTTCGAGGGCGCGCAGCGCTGGCTCCAACATGACGTGATAGACGCAGACCGCGCCGACACGGATCCGGTGATCAGCCATGCCCAATGCAGCGAGGATGTCTTCGCGGACGGGTTGTCGGGCCTTAGCGCAGAGGCGCGCTACCTTGGCGGGGGTGTCGTCACCGGCCAAGGTGGTGAGGTCAATCGTGGTGGTGGTCTTGAGGAGCCAAGCGGCTTGCCAGCCTTTCTTGACCGTGCGGCGTGTTGGGATGGTGGCGGCGCGACGTTCGGCGGCACTCCGATTGACGCGGACCTCGCGCAACCAGTCGAGCTCCAGCGCCGTGCCAGGATTGCGCAC
>JAPKDI010000383.1 GCA_026421105.1 Alphaproteobacteria bacterium
AAGCGCCTGACTTGACGTTGGGAAAGAGCAGTAATATCTTCACCGTTGAAGAAGATTTGTCCCGCGCTGGGCTCGACAAGACGAAGCACTAAACGTCCGAGTGTGCTTTTACCGCTACCGGTTTCACCGACTAGGCCAAGGGTTTCGCCGGCCGCAAGAGAGAATGAAACGCAGTCCACGGCACGCACGCCGGCACCGCGAAAGCCGGCAAACCAGTGACGATCACGAAAGGTCTTACTCAATCCTTCGATGCGCAACAAGGGTTCGCTCATGCATCTGCCTCGGATTCGGGTAAGCTAGGCCAATGTGGGCATGCGCTCAGGTGAAGACCGGTATCGGTAGGCGCTAACAGTGGACGTTCGCGGCGGCAGTCCTCACGTCCATTGCCAAGGAAACAACGCGGCTCGAACGCGCAGCCCTCGGGTAACTTGGCAAGATTGGGCGGCTGGCCTTCGATTGCCGTCAAGGCTTGATCCGCGGGTACGTCGAGGCGCGGGATACTGCGAAACAATGAGCGCGTGTAAGGATGGCGCGATTGACCAAATCCTTGCGCGATGGGGCTGGTTTCTACCACCCGCCCGGCATACATCACTGCGACGCGATCCGCGTACTTGGCAACTAAACCAAGGTCGTGCGTAATCAACACCATGCCCATACCCAGTTCGCTGCGCAGCTCGGCTAGCAGTTCGAGGATCTGTGCTTGTACGGTGACATCGAGCGCCGTGGTCGGCTCGTCCGCAATCAATACTTTCGGCCGTAGCGCGATGGCCATGGCAATCAGTACCCGTTGGCGCATACCGCCGGAGAGTTGGTGTGGATAGTCGTCGATGCGCTGCGCCGGCGATGGAATGTGTACGCGTTCTAATACTTCAATCGCGCGCGCGCGCGCCTGACGCCGATTCATCGTCGTGTGCGCACGAAAGACTTCGATCATCTGATCGCCGATCGTGAACACCGGGTTCAACGCTGTAAGGGGATCTTGAAATACCATGGCAATGCCGGCGCCGCGTATTTCGCGCATCTGTTGTTCCGGCAGCGCGGCGATGTTCGTGCCGTCGAACCATACCTCGCCGCCCATCACTCGTCCTGGCGGTGGTACCAAGCGCAGGACTGAAAGAAATGTCATCGTTTTTCCGGAACCTGACTCACCGACCACAGCCAAGGTTTCACCCGCTTTGAGCGAGAAGGACACAGCGTCGACCGTCGTGACGAGGCCCTCCTCGGTTGGAAACACGGTGCACAGATCACTCACAGTAAGGATCGATGTGCTTGCTGCGGGTGATTTTTCGGCGGCATCGTTCATGCTCGCGCGATATCTCGATCGATCGCGGTAATGGCGCTCACAACATGCGCTCACCGGTGTAGCGACGCATGTGCGGATCGAGCGTGTCGCGCAGTCCATCGCCGAGCAGGTTCAGTGCGATAACCGTGACGGCAATGCACAAACCTGCGGATAACGAGATCAGGGGGTTTGATGTGATGTAGCCCTGACCGTCGGAAATGATGTTGCCCCAGGTTGCAGTTGGCGGTTGCACGCCGAGGCCGAGAAAGCTCAAGCCTGCTTCGGCGAGAATCGCCGTCGCAGCGCTCACGGTCGTGACCACGATGACTGGCGGTAAGGCATTCGGCAGCACGTGGCGCAGCAATACGCGTGCCGGTGACATACCAATGGCGCGCGAGGCCTCAATGAATGGCCGAGGGCGAATGGTGATAACGACTGAGCGCATAACTGCGGCGACGCGTGGCGTATAGGCGATAGAAACGGCAAGAATCACATTCTCAAGAGATGAACCGCGTGCGGCGACCAGGGCAAGCGCCAACAAAAAGCCAGG